>NZ_CP076132.1:3677500-3977500 GCF_018736045.1 Flammeovirga yaeyamensis
AATTGCTCCGTTAAACCCGATATGCATCGAAGAATAAGGCTTACCATAATAGTTAAACTCCCATGGTAGGTCTACAGGATACCAACATCCTTCAGCTTCAAAAATATCGACAGAATCGTGGTTAATATGTTCTGTCCCTTCTAATCCAACAATTTCTATCCAAGAATATTCAGGGGCACCGAACTCGTCTGTAGATTTTCTATACGTGTAAGTAAATCTATTTACTGTATCTAGTGAAGAAGCACCCATCCTATCTTCGTACAACCAATCTGAACCTGAAGCAGCTACCTGCAATGTGGTATCACCCGTATTATTAATGGTTAAATCAAATTGATCTTTTGTACCGTAATCTAAGGCAAAGTTGATCGATGTTGTATCCACATCAATAGCCGGTGCCTTTTTAATATCAGCCAAAACTGTCATCATCTCCTTAGAATTATCTTCTAAAGTGATTTCAATTTCTGCAGTATTCAAACCAATTAAATCAGAGAGAGCGGTGATTTTATATGTCTGTGAATGATCTGATTTCACTGATGTTGCAATAGGTCCTTCCAACTCAAAACGATCACTATTCACCTGAATATTTGTCACGTTTAGATCAGCTGTACCTGTATTTTTCACAAAGAAGTTCTCCGAGAATACTTTTCCTTGATAAATTTCACCAAAGTCAATAGTATCTTTTTGAAGCTCCATAGAAGCAACACCTCCATCAACAATATTCAATTGAATATTCGGTAACTGAGAATTATTGATTGGATCATCGTGAACAATATTGATGTTTCTATTGATGACTCCTTCGTATAACTCCGATGTGTTTAATGTAATGTCCAAAGTGTTTGATTCACCCGGCATCAATACATCAGAAGCATTGGTAATATCAGTGATAATGTCTGGACCTGGATAAGTAAACTCAATCGACATTTCATTCATCCATGTCATGTTCAAGTTTTGGTTATCATATTTTAATCCACCATAACCTGCTAACCTAAAGCCATCGTTTCTTTCTGAGTTTTGTATCAATACATGCCAATACTTTAACTCATTGGCCGACTTATCTTCAATGTCTTTATAGTTGATACGGATAGTACCATTATCATAAATAACAAATTGAAGCGTCACCTGATCGTACAGTTTATTACGTTGAGAAATACCTTCATATTGAACAATCAAACGGTCCGATTCTACTTGATAGAATACTTCACCTTGCTGAACAAACACATGTTCAGTTCCAATTGCTGAAACCATGGCAGCCAAACCACCACCAAAATACTCTAAACGAGGTGCATTTGATATTCTAACAGAATCTGAAAATGCCATCATTACTTGAGGAGTAAAGTATAATGTTGAATACTTCTCGTTGTAGAATGGGAATTCGAATGGCAATTCAATTGGGTAGTATTGTGTTTCCTTAAGGTTTCTATCGTGTAGTTTCATGAAATCGGTGATGTTCACCCCTGTATCTTTAATTTCAATCCACTCATAGTTTGTTTCTCCTTTATGACTCACTCTTGGACGGTAACCGTACGTATGGAAATCCCCTTCCCATGCATCAGTAACTGATTCATCGGCAAAGCCAGGAATAAAATACGTCAATGGATAAGCACCATTATTGGATACTGTAACAGAAGTTTTCACCTCATCACCAATAGTTACATTGTCTACTATTTGATTCATAGGATCAACATTAATCTCTGAAGGTTCAGTACCCACACCGAATAATCTCACCTCATGAGAAACTCCAGTGGCTCCATCAAATTTTAAAATTGCATTGATGTTGCCTATTGATGTCGGCTTAAACTTAATCAGATAATCTGCTGTTCCTAATGCTTTCACCTGTGATTTAGGGTAAGCTTCCAATTCAAAATCACTACTTGATGAAGTTAGCTTTACGCTATTAAAGTTACCATATCCATTATTTACTAAAGTGATCGCTAACTCTTTTTCCACTCCCATAAACACGCTACCAAAATCCAAAGAACCCACTGACGCTAACTGAGGCTGTTGCTCAGCTACAGTTACTTTTATTGGCATTCTTAATTCAGGCTCGTTCACATCGTTAGAGTGAATAATACCTACACCATTGTAAGTACCATTAATTAGTGTAGAAGCATCTACATTTAATTGTGCTTCTAACTCGCTATTTCCAGATACTTCACCCATTCCAGGCGTTAACGTAATGTATTCTCCAAGGTGCTCATAGTTGGAAACGGCAATCATGTTCCACACAAAGCTTTCGTTTCCTTTTAACGCTTGAGGTAATGAGATCCACGTATTTCCCCAATCCAAAGAAATCAGAGACATGTGTGATTCAGAAGGATTTGCTGTAGTTGTTGCTCCCAATGGATACAATGGTCCAGCTGGAATATGACATACCACAGTAAACTTCTCACCACTTTCGAAATACAATTGCTCATTTAAACGAACGTAAGCGGTATGCTCTTTTCCACTGCTATTTCGATAAGGTTGAGTAAGCAATAAATAATCTTCAGTAAGAACATCTCCCTCATAAATCTCAAAGATGACGTCTTGTTTTTCAGGATCATGCTTTAACCAAAAACGAAGATCAGTTAAGTTAAATCCTTCTTCCTCATTCACATAAAAAATAGTTGCTGCTGAGTTAGTTAAAGTCGTGTCTGTATCTCCAAAAACAGTCGTTGGAAATTTATTACCATAAAATTTTTCGATTGTTTCGAAAGACATTGGAGCTACCGCATTAGCATTGGCTACTAACTCCGCTTCTTTACTTGCCGAGCTAGTACCAATGTCAGCTAAGTTGGCGTCTTTGCCTTTTCTGATATTGGGTACAATAGGTTGATAATTCCATGACAAGCTTGTATTGATATGACGAGATGTAAACTCCCAACGTAACAATCCTTCATCCTCATTTTTGATCATTACATTTTGAGTGATGTTGAAATCATTTGCTTGGTTGGTTGTCAGGCTGATGTTCTTCGCCTCTTCGTTTACATTAACTTTTGGACCAGCATTCGTTGTTCCCATCAAAATATTTGATACCCCCGAGACATTCCCCCAACGGTCAATACTAACTACTGCGAAATAGTAATCAGTTACTCCATAAAGGTCGTTCACTTCAAAAGTGACTTTATCACCTACTTTTCCTGTATTCGGAATTTCGAAACGGTAACGAGCTGAAGATAGATTATCGTTATTTAATTCTTCTGTGTGCACATAAAGTAAGAATTGCTCAGGATCAGTATCGTCTTCATCCGAAGGAATCGACCAGCTTACTACCGCAAACTCTTGCGCGATGCCATCCAATTGTAAATCAGAAATAGCTGTTGGAGCAATTTCATTATCTGTTTGAAGTGCCAAATAAGTATCGATATTACCTACACCCATTTTTCCTTCATACCCTTCATTGATATGATCAATGGGCTGATTAGAGGTCTCCAAAATCTGACGTAAACGTTCTGGAGTCATCGACTCTGTAGCATTCGATAATACCAAAGCAGCCACACCAGAAACATGAGGACAAGCCATAGATGTTCCATCTAAATAACCATATTTTCCTTCTGGTAAAGTCGATAAAATACTGGCTACAAAACCAAAACCCGATTCTCCACCTGGAGCTGAAATATCCACCCATTCACCATAGTTTGAGTAACTTGTTTTCTTACCGTCAGGGCCAATTGCACCTACCGTTAAACATTTCTCGTAATAGCCAGGCCACCATTGTCCATCGAGGTTACTGTTACCAGCAGCAAAAATCACGATACCACCTTTCATTGGTGAACCCGGGTAATTCCCTGCCTCAGCAATAAAATAGTCGATGGCATCTAATACCGATTGGTCATAATATCCTTGTCCAAGGTATCCCCAAGAGTTTTGAGAAATGACAGCTCCATTATCTGCTGCATACACATAAGAAGGTTCTACACTTCCTCCACCAAGGAATTGCATCGACATAATTCTTGCACCATCGCCTTTACCCGAACCGCCAGCAACACCTGCTACTCCAATGCCATTGTTCGAAGTCGCAGCTACGGTACCTGCTACGTGAGTACCATGTGTTTGAGGAGCAATTTCACCTTGATCATCTGTGAAATTCCAGCCATGGATATCATCTACATAACCATTGTTATCATCATCCACACCAGGTTCTCCGTTAATTTCTAGTGTATTTACCCAAAGGTTATCCACTAAGTCCGGGTGGCTTGTATCTACCCCTTCATCGTGAACAGAAACAATCACATTGGCACTACCAGTGTTAAGTTTCCATGCTTCGAATAAATTAATATCATAGCCTTCGGTAACAGCAGGCACCTGATCAGCATAATCGTAATGCCATTGTTTTGGCAAGTGATCATCATTAAATGGTAAATCATCTGATGTAACAGAGGTGATATCTACCGTTTTTGATTGATAAGGGCTTAGTGCTTTAGGATGCTCACCTTCTACGAAAGAAAAGTCAGTTACTTCTCCATACGCTGATAAGACTTCCTGAATGTTAGCCGAAGGGTCTACTTCAAAAATATACCACAGATGTAAACCATGTTTTCTGTGTCTTGCTTCAAGAATAGGGTCAGGAGATTGTTCAAATAATCTTCTCATTGGTGTTGCTTTATACCTTTGAGCAACACTCACTAAAGCGGAACTCCCATAAGAGGAAGCAGAAAAGGATGTTGGTAATGAAGAAAGTTTTCCAGCCACTTCTGACTTAAACTTTACTTTTACAATACCATTCTTCACAGCATTTGAATTTGCTACTTGTTGAGCAAATGTCGAAATCCCCATGAATATCATCCCGAATAAGAGTAATGTAATTCGATGAAATTTCATGTTTTAATGAATAGTTTAATAATTGATTGGCCTGCCCTTCTTTATTTTCCGAAGAATTTTTTGAAGAGCTTCATTTTGAACTTTTTTCTCAGAAATCCACTGCTGAACATTTCTCTCTTCAGCCGAGGGTTTTGATTTTTTATTCATAAGACCAGACCTTCTGATTGTTATAAAAATGATTGGTAGCAATTCTAAGAAGATCGAGCGATAGACCTATTATCTAAAGCATTACACTATTCATACAAGACGCTGTAAGTACCTTACATTACCATAACAGAAAATCACTAAGCACTGATTTAGTGTTACTTAATATATATTTTCTAAAAATGTGTGTAAGTTGATATCGGAGTGATCCAAGCCCAGTTTTTTTCTCAATCGGCTTCTAGCCACATGTAAACTATTGGGTGATTTACGCGTGATTGTGCATATTTCTTTGGAAGTAAGGTTTAATCGTAGGAAAGCACACAGTTTCTTTTCGCTGGGTGTAAGATTAGGAAATTTCTGGTTGAGTACATCATAAAATTCATTATGAACGGAAGAAAAATGCGCTTCAAATTCCTCCCACACATCACTGTCTTTGGCCGATTGTAACTCAGATATTATTTTATATATCTTTTTCTGATCTTTCTTTTCCACACTTGGGCGCAGTGCTATCAGACGCTCAGATACATCATTAATCAGCTCATTCTTTTTCATCAGATACATGACATTGGTGGTTAGTTCTTTGTTTTTAAATTCAAGACTATCCTCCAAGTTCTTTTTCTCTAAATTAAGATGATCATTCTCTAAGGCAAGATGTTCCGCTTTTAGTAAGTCGTTAATATGTTTACCACGCCTAATCATCCATAAAGCAAAAAACAAAGTGATTAAAACAGCACTGAATAATGCGATAATGGAGATCAAATACATAGATTTTTGATTCTCCAATAAAAGTACCGCTTCTCTTTTTTCGAATTTATATTTTTGAGCCGTGAGTAGTAATTCCTCCGAAGCATCATTTTGTAAAATCTCATCGCTTATTGCTTTGAACTCTTTGTAATAATCGAAGGCAATTTGAGGATGACCTTTTATTTCTTCTAACTCAGACAAATACTGATAGGCGTTCATCATGATTTCCTTTGCTTCTAATTTATCGGAGAGTAGCAAACACTTTTTTAAATAATCTTCTGAGGAATCAAGTTGATTTGTGCTCAAATAAAAATAACCAAGATGCCCATATATTTTTGCCAATAAATACTCATCATTCAATTGTTTTCTTAACTCATACGCTTTCAAAAACATCCCTTCTGCTAACAACTCATCATTTTCAACTTCGTAAATCTTAGCCATGTTGATATACACATTGGATAAGTTTTTCTTATCGCCTGCTATTTTAGAATGATGAACCGATTTCCCATAAAAGCTTAAGGCCTGATCATTATCACTTCTATGATCATAAATCACCCCAATATTATTGTAGATACTTCCTAATATGAGATCGTATTTGATGCTTTTATCATCTTTATGATGTTCCAAGAAAGATTCTATTTCTTGATATTTTTCTAATGACAAATCATAGTGTTTGGTTTTAAAATAAGCAATAGCCACTTGATTTAACGTACTCAAGTATTCCTGCCACCTTTCTTGTTGTTCATATAACTGAAGTGCTTCGAAAGAATATCCTACCCCTTTGGAAAGAAGACCTACTTTTAAAGAAATATTAAACCCATAACGACAAATTTCGGCCCTTAAAGAATCGTTTTCTTCATTATCAGAATCTAGTGCTGTTAAAGCTTTATCTAACCAAAAAAGAGAACTGTCTAAATCGCTTGTCATTTTTGACTGAGAGAAATACTTCTGAACCGTAGTTAATTCAGGGTATTTTTCAACTTTTCCAAAAGTAAGATGAGAAAGTATAATGAAGCCTATAAGCAGATATCCTCTTCCACTTATGGTGTTTGATAATAAGTTCATATTTATATTCTGTTAGTAATGGAATCGTAAATATACAAAATTTATTCAATCGTTCGAATCTATCTAAAATTGAGTATTAAAAAACCCCTACATAAAAATGCAGGGGCCTAGAAGAAAGAGCGTATATTTATTTTTTAAAAAACCTTTCAGTCTTATTGTCATAGTTCACAAAATAGTATCGTCCTCCAGCAAGCACTGAACAATCAACTTTACTATCGTTACCGTTTAGTACCACTTTACCGTATTGATCGAGTATTTCGAAACGTACAGGTCTTGTAAATGATAAAGTTTCGCTAACTCGGTTAGGATAAAATTTCACTTGTTCTGAAGATGACTCATGTGCCAATACTTCAGAATTATACACCTTACCGGTAATTTCTATATACTTCAGTTTATACTTATTTAAACCCGAGTGATGCAACACTTTATAGTGGTATTTGTTTTTTCTTTCATCGCTTTTTCCTTGAACGATCATATCTTCCACCCAACTATCATGTTCATATCGAAGCACCATAAAACTACCTTCGGCAGCTTCGCCTGAGGTTTCCCATTCCAACCCTTCCTCTGTCACGTCTAATTCAATAAATTGAAAATGACCCTTATCACGTATTGCATTTGGATTTAGAATTCTAGGGACACAGTCATTCGAGTGATATAAAATAACAGATATATGATCTCCCTTTTGAATATGACTCAATTCAATCTCGAAAGCACTGGCTTTCGGTAGCTTTTGCATTTCACTATTGTTAATGATCACTCTACTAACACAAAAAGAGCCATCGTGTAGCATAGGGTTTTCCACATAAAGATTAGAACCTTTATAAACCCCTGTAACAATCATTTCACCGTCTTGAGCAAATGCAAAAAATGTAGAAAAGACGAAAAAAAGAGTAAAATGAAGTCTTTTGTTCAGTAAAATCAATCTATCATTGATCATGTGAATTGGATAATTAATTCATGTTAAGTTAGTGACAAATAGTAGCTGTACGTCAACATTTGAAATAATTCGTATTATACAAATGAAAATACCACAGTTAAACCAATGTAATATTAACTATTATTTACTATAATCTAAAATTCATTATCAAATAAATTGTCTTAAATCATTAATTGTTCATGAACAAACTACAAATCATACAATAACTAACACATCATACACTTTTAAATTGTCCAAAACTAAGATCATATTTCATTTATTTAGAGGCTCTATTCAAAGTCAGGTTAATAAGGATAAATTAAAAACAGATAGAACAATTATCTTTGCTACCTTTGCACTTTGCGCTGCAATTAAAATTTAAATTATGGGATTAACTTTCGAATTATCGCACAAAGACCCTCAAACAAAGGCTCGTGCAGGTAAAATAACCACCGAACATGGTGAGATAAAAACTCCTATATTCATGCCTGTAGGTACTGCTGGAACTGTAAAAGCGGTACATCAACGTGAATTAAAGGAGGATATTAATGCAGAAATTATCTTAGGCAACACCTATCACCTATATTTAAGACCAGGCATGGAAATCTTAGAAAAGGCAGGTGGTTTACATAAATTTAATGGTTGGGATAGACCTATATTAACCGATAGTGGTGGATATCAAGTATTCTCTTTAGCCAATAATAGAAAGATCAAAGAAGAAGGAGTAACTTTCAGATCTCACATTGATGGTTCAAAACACTTATTCACACCAGAGAAAGTGATGGATATTGAAAGAACTATTGGTGCCGACATTATCATGGCTTTTGATGAATGTCCTCCTTACCCATCGGATTATACATATGCTAAAAACTCTATGCACCTTACACACCGTTGGTTACAAAGATGTGTGGATCGTTTAGATGAAACTGAACCTAAGTACGGATATCATCAAGCACTTTTCCCAATTGTACAAGGATCGACTTACAGAGACTTAAGAACACAATCGGCGGAAACAATCGCTTCTTTTGAATGCGAAGGTAATGCTATTGGTGGATTATCAGTTGGAGAACCTGCTGAGATGATGTACGAACATACAGAACTTGTTTGTAGCATTCTTCCAGAAGACAAGCCTAGATACCTTATGGGTGTAGGTACTCCTGCAAATATTCTAGAAAACATTGCTTTAGGTGTAGATATGTTTGATTGTGTGATGCCTACTCGTCAGGCGAGACACGGTATGGTCTTCACGACTCAAGGTATCATGAACTTGAAAAATAAGAAGTGGGAAGACGATTACTCACCTCTTGATGCTCAATTAGGTGGATATGCCAGCACATTCTATACTAAAGCATATATGAGACACCTTTTCAAAGCGGGTGAAGCTTTAGGTGGTATGATCGCTAGTGTACATAACCTTACTTTCTATTTATGGTTAGTAAGAGAGGCGCGTCAGCATATTATTGATGGCGATTTCAGAGAATGGAAAAACGCTATCATTCCAACGTTAATGCAGAGATTATAAATTTTATTCGTTGAGGCATAACAAATAAAATTTTTAGGAGTTATAAATGTAGGGTATAGATCTTTTTCTATACCCTACAGTTGTTTTAAGTAGACCCTACCCATTAATGAAACACCTCGCCCTTTTAATACTTTTTACTTTACTATCCTGCGGTCAACACAAAGAAATCTATATTGATCCCAATAAGCCCAAATTTGAGACTTTGGATCAAGGTCGTATGTTTTTTAAGAATGTAAGAGCTCCCTATTATGATTTGATAAAAGTTCCTCAAGCTACTGATGACATGATTGTTTATCAAATTGGAAAAGCAGTTCAAGATACCACAAAAGCCATCATTCAACTTCACATTGTCTTCCACGAAACTACGCAGAATGCATATATTATGCTCTCCCCTAACCAAACTTTCGATGGTTACATGCATTACAAAGTAAAATGGACAGATGATACGGGTTTATGGAATGAGATTAGATATCAACAAGGAAGTATGAATGAACAATTTAAATTTGCTACTGAAATTTACAATACCCTTAAGAAAGATAATATCAAATACGAAATCTCATTTGGCGATAAAACCCTTCCTTTTTTAACCACTGAAGAAGAAAGAGAAGCTTTTAGAATTACATTAGTAGATTATTACCGTTTAGTTGCTTTATTCTAGGATCAACAACATCAATACGCTAACAAACCTCAATAAATTTGTATATTCTCCCTAAATGCAGTTATTTGCGAAAATTTTACACTTTATAATAACCTGATTTCGACGAAAAATATTACTCACAGAAAGTGATGTTTATTCCAGATTTGTGCTGAATATCTTGAAAAAATAACTGGTTATTTTGAAAGGTATTCAGTGCAAAGATGGAGTGAACACCACTTTTCCAGAGGATTTGTCTGATTTTGGTATAAATTTCACCAAAATCTTTTGTAGTACAACCAGTATTACTGCAAGAATTTGTCAAAATTTCTACTCAAAATCAGATCAAACTGTGAAAATATTTTTCGTCGAAATCAGGTTAATAGGACGAGAATAGATTACATGACAGAAAAAGTTTTTGGAAAAGCTTTAGCTCCTGAAAATGACCCCATGGGAAGTGGTATTGCTTCATACTACGATTCTAAAGATGATGAACTTTGTGTAAAAGTTTATTCGGATTTTAGCGAACCCGACGACATCCCTGTTCCTTTGTTGTTCAGAGAAGAAAATGATATGCCAGAAATTGAAGTTTTGGCATTAGATCAGTGTAATGGTAAAATCTTAGATGTAGGTGCTGGTGCAGGATCCCATGCAATGGCCCTTCAGAAAAGAGGTAAAGATGTTACTGCTATGGACATCTCTTTGAAAGCTGTAGAAACAATGAAAAAGAGAGGTGTAAAAAAAGTAATTGCAGGAGATATCTATCAATATACCGGTCCAAAGTTCGATACTTTATTGATGCTGATGAACGGTATCGGTTTAGTGGGAACGCTAGATGGTCTTGCAGAGTTTTTAGTAAAAGCTAAAGACTATCTAAATCCGGGAGGTCAACTAGTATTTGATTCTTCAGATATCATCCATCTTTTTGAAGATGAAGACGGTTCATACCTTATTGACCTTACTGCAGAGTACTACGGTCAGATTCAATATTGGATGGAATTCAAGGATATCAAAGGAGCAGAATTTGATTGGCTTTATGTGAGTTACCCTGTATTAGAAGAGTATGCAGCAACGGCCGGTTACGACATCAAACTACTGTATGTTGGAGAGTTAAACCATTATTTGGTTTCCTTATCATTAAAAAACGATTAAATAATCAAAATATCATCAATAGTATAGAACAATACTTCTCAATACAGTTTAAATTGGAATATACTATTGGTACTGAGTAGAAGTTATACACTTCAATCTCAATAGCTTAGAATAGCCCTTTTATTATTGATTTATCCTTCAACTCTATTAACTATTTACTCTACTGTCTGAAACGACAGACTAACTTCAATTAAAAACCATATAAATAAAATTAATTTATGATAGAATTAACTAGAGCACAAGCATCGAGAGCTGCCATCGAAAGAATGTATGTTGTAATGCGTCACCTTTTTATAAGAGGTCATTACAAGCCAGGTGGAGCTTCGGGGCGTGCTATTATGCAGGACTTATTAATTTTACAACCTGAAATTTACGGCACATTGGCCGACCCTCAAAAAGTAGATCTTAATGGCTTGGTCTATGTTTTTGATCGATTACCAAAAGGTATTGAAGAAACTAGATATATTAAATTAACCTCTGAAGAAGGATATGAAAAATCTTCCTTCGAAAAAATTATTCCTCACGCAAGAAGAAGAAATTGCTACAGAATTGATGAGGAACAAATGTTTATCGAGATCACAAGAGGTAGATCAGAAATATACGACATCCTAACACATCTAACATTTATCTATATTGAAGCTCAAAAAATTAAAGAGCACGCAGAAGATGAAAAAGGAAACCCTGTTAGAGAGTGGGTTCAATTAGAAAAAATTGTCACAGGTGAAGAGGAATTATCACCTCAAAATGAAGAGGTTGCATTCACTTACCTAGCAACTTTATTAGGACAAACATACAAAGAGACGAAAAATGCCCACCAACGATTTGTTCAAAATCACGATAAAAATAATGGCCTTTTTCACATTGTTTACTGGATGGGTAAATTAGCTATCGATGAAGCTCAAAAAGGTGATGCTAGAGTGATTAGCTTTAGTCCAACACTTAGAGAAAGAATCGGACATCACATTTATGGCGATCGTTGGGCAACAAGAATTAAGAAAGTCCTGTCTGATCATCAATTAATTCATAGACCAATTCACATTATCAGTGCGAATTTGCACAGTGTAATGAATTCATTCTATGCTAAAGAGGCACTTTCCTCAGATGTAAATGAGAAAGACTTCGATAAATTGATGGAGATGGTGAGTCAGCCTGAAAATGGTCACCTAAGAGATAACATCAGAAAAAAGGCATTTGATAAAGGAATGATTCAAGTGACTGAGGATTCAGGAACCAACATTTCAGTTCAGATATTTGATACAGCATTTATCAACGATGCCCAATTACCTAAGGCGCTTAAACCTGAAAAGAAAAGAGATAAGAAAAATGCTCCGATCATTTTGGTAATGGATTACGCATTTGGTGAACAAGCCTTTGAAACAATGGATGAGTTATTAAAACCATACATTAACGAAGGATTAAACATTCCTTTGGATATCCAATCGGTTTCTATCATGGGTAAAGCAGGAATTCTGAAAGGTAACAAAGGAGATATCATGATACCTACAGCCCACGTTTTTGAAGGTACAGCCGACAATTACCCTGTAGAAAACGACCTAAAATTGGAAGACTTTACAGATGTAGACGATCTTAACTTTGTAGACGGCCCTATGATTTCAGTATTGGGTACGTCACTACAAAACAAAGATATTTTGAAGTTCTTTAAAGATTCTTCTTGGGGAGCAATTGGCTTGGAAATGGAAGGTGCACACTATCAAAAAGCCATCCAAGGTGCCTCTAAAATCAGGAACAACATCAAGAAAGATGTGAAGGTAAGATATGCCTATTATGCATCAGACAATCCTTTGATAACAGGTAGTACTTTAGCCAACGGAAGTCTTGGTTTGACGGGTGTGAAACCAACTTATGCCATCACTTTAAAAATCTTGGATAAGATTTTAAACTAAGTGCTTTGATAAAGTCGTAAGTCCCTTATTGAAGGAGATTTAATAATATCTAGAGGTTGTACCATTTATATGATGGTACAACCTCTTTTTTATTGCTTTTTCACTTTAAATTTTTGAATTTATATATTAGTTTAAGAAAATAAGTATTTACTTTCTGATATAATTAGAAACATGATAGGATTTTTTTAGTTTTGTATGCTGAGTAGCTGTTTTTTACTACTCACAATTATCCATTAAAAATATGTACTAATTATTAATTGAATTAGCCGTATTTATTTGACTAAAAAAAATGGGAAACTCTAATAATAAATCGAAAGAAGAAGAAATTGATTGGGATGCTTTAGAAGCAGAAGATAAACGTAACGCTGCTAATCTAAAGGAAGAGGAAGTGGATCAAGAAAAAATTGATTCTGAAAAGAAACATCTTTCCAAAGAAGAAAAGAGTAGCCCCTATCCAGATGATTTCCTAGCGGAAATCAATATCATTAGAAAAGACTATGATGATGCCCTTAAAAATGATGATATAGAGGAAGAAGACTTGTAAAATTTATAAATTCCATCGACTCTATACAATAGGACCAAAATCATATCGTTATATTTTTTGAAGTGCAAATACTAATGGAGTGTATTATTTTTTGCACAATTTTTATGTTGAAATTCTTTAGTACTATTTGATATGCCATTGATGTTTGATTCATCAAAATCCAGAGCCATTTTAATTGGAATAGGAACTTTTCTTAAGGATGAGCAACTCCAAAGAAGAGAGCATGTGTATAAAGATATCAGTCTTTTAAGAGAGACTTTTACAGACCAACAAATTCTTGGACTGAATGAAAAGGATATCATTTCTTTAGTGGATTCGGAAGGAAATACGATGATTAAGGAACGTATTGCCGAAATTGCCGATACCACTCAGGATACATTAATATTTTTCTACTCTGGCTACTTAATCGAAAGAAGAGGAAAGTTAATTCTTTCTTCCCCTCATACTACTATACAACAATGTCACATTAATGGAATTCCACTAAGTGAAATTGTAGAGTTAATCAATGAATCTCAAGCGAAAAGAGCATTCATTATTCTTGATGCAGAGTATAGAAAATCATCTACTTTTGGTGATGATTTCGAAGAACTTAGCATTAAGTCTATTGAAGATTTAAAACCTTATGGGCCTGACAAATCATTCATATTAACTCAGCTACTTCAAGAAAATAGTACAAAAACGATTGCTTCCGGCCTTGCCGATATTTTTCAAAAAGGTGTCGAAAAGGAAAGTGAAGTATTGACCGTTTTAGATTTAAAAAATCACTTTTCTAATACTGCAGGTTTAGAAGAAACCATATTTTTATCTGATAAATCTGAAGATGCTCCTATAAGTTTAAATAAGAGATATTCTATCACTAAAAAACTTAGAGTAGAAATTGATAAATGCTTCCAAGAAAAACGTTTTGATGATGCACTACCTTTATTAAAAGAGGGTATAGAGAATTATGAAAACGATGAGGATTTCAACAACCTTGCTTCTTTTATAGAAACACTCCAACAAGCTGAACACATGTACATTACGCAGTCTTATACTGCATCAATGGAACGTTTTAAAGCAGCTTACGAAATCAGAAATGAGAAAGTAGCAAAAGATGGCATTATCAAATCGTTAGAAAAAATTGCGATTGATCAGTTCGATCGTAAAGATTTTATTGCCTCTAAAGAAACATATCAACAACTTCAACAACTTAATCCTGAAAATACAGCCTACGTTCAACGTATTGAATATTGCGATACGGAACTGAACTTTGCAAATTGGGTCGACCAAGGAGATAAGGCCTATTTCGAGAATAAGTTTAACGATGCAAAAGAACTTTACAGTAAGGCATTAGAACATAGAAACGACCCTGTAGTGGCTCGTAGAAAAAAAGAATGTGAGAATGTTCTTTTAAGAGAAAATGAATTACGTGAAGAAGTTAGAAAAGAGCTTGAAAAAGAATTTGGACAACAAATCGATTCAAAATTATCTGAAGAAATTAAATCTAAGGAATCTCAGATTGAGGAGGAACTTAGAGCAAAAATAAAAGCTGAACTTATTGCTGAACTTCAACCACAATCTAAAGAAGAGGTCACAAAAGAGTTAGAAGATAATATCTGGAAAAAGACTGCTGTTTGGAATAGTATTGAAGGCTATCAGTTTTATTTATCGATGTTCCCTGAAGGAAAGTATATCAACAAGGCACATCAAAGAATGGAGCAGATCAACAATTTGATGGTTAATGAAACGATCAAAAAAGAAAAGTCTCCAACGGAATCAAAAGTCTTTGTTGATCCTCCAAAGAAAGCTGTAATTGTCGAAGAATTAGGCATTGACAGAGCTTTATTGATGGATCTAAGAATGGAACCTATCGAGGAAGTTCTTGCTAAAATAGAAGAAGCTAAAGGTTTAAAAGGTGAATTACTCCTTTGGACTGAAACTGACCGATTGCTATTCGATAAAAAACAAGAAACTATTACAGAAACAAAACCTGTAGAGGAGCCTGTTTCTGAATTAGACCTTGTCATGGATGAAGCAATCAGGGAGGTTGAGGAAGAAACGAAACCTGAAACTTCTACAGAGAAAATTGAAGAAGAAACTTCTGCTGTTGAAGAAGTAGAAGAAGTGATCATAAACGAAGTTGCTGAAGAGAATCCTTCTGCAATAGAAGTAACTGAAGTTAGCTCTGAATCTTTCTCTATTGAAGAGGCACAACAACTTTCTAAAGATGCTTTAGAAAAAGAGAACAATGAGGCTGAAATTCAAGCAGAGATCATTGAAAACACTTTTACAACAGAAGATAGTAGCATTGAAACTGTTGAAGAAGAAGCTGAATCTACTAACGATGTAGTTGATTCTATTGTAAATGACTCTGTAGAAGAAGAAACAGCGGCAGCATCTCCTTCAGTTGAAACAGAAGATATTGAAAATCTATCTGAAGAAGATTTATGGAAACGTGCTGAGCAGCTTAATAATAAAGAAGGATATTTAGAGTATATCAACCTTTCAAAAACTGCTGATCAGATTGCCGAGGCTTATTACAGAATTAATAAGATAGATCAAGGTGAAATTCCAGAAGTTTCAATTTCTGCTATAGAAACTCCTATTCCTGAAATAGTAGAAGAAACTGTCGAAGAGAAAGAAGAAGAATCTGTTGTAGATTCAATAATTAATACGACTGAAGAAGAAGTTGCTACTCCATCCATTTCTTCTTTTGAAGACGGAATGTCTGAAGAGGAACTTTGGTCAACTGCTAGCAACATCAATTCTATAGATAGTTATAAAGAGTATTTATCGAGAACGGAAGAAAACAATTTCCTTGCAGATGCCTACTCAAGAATTAATACACTTCAAAATGGAGAAGAGGTAGTTGTTACCTCCGAAACTTCAACAGATAGTATAGACACTACTAATGACATATCTTCAATAGAAGAAGACAGTAGTTTAATAGACGATCTTACTTCTGAAGAGATTACTCCATTGGAAACATCTGATGATTCTGAAAACACTTTTGGCTCTGAAGTAACAAGTCAAATTGAAGACGATTTAAACTTGGATACTCCTTTACCTACATCCTTTGAAATAGATGAAGAGGAAGAAGTAGAAACAGATGCTGAAGAAGAAGAATTGTGGTCTTCTACATGTGATGAAAATACTTTAGGTGCTTATTTTAATTATCTCAACCTGACAACCAAGAAGAAATATTGGAAAGATGCAAAAGAGAAAATTAAAGATCTGAAAAACGATTCTCAAGCAAAAGAAGAAGACGATTGGAAAAGAGCACAGAAAATTGATACCGTAGAAGGTTATAAAACGTATATTAGAAAGTATCCACTAGGAAACTTTTACGCAGCAGCAATGATGCGTTTAGATAAACTTGGTGATTAATTTTTAATCGCCTTATGAGTTAGAAAACTCTTAAATTAAGCCTCATGATAACAAATCGTGAGGCTTTTTTTATTTACTGACCGTAGTCATTTGATTTTCTTGAAAAAGTACTAATTTTAACAAGGAAATGAAGATCACTTACGTAAGATCTATAAATAATATAAATTGGGTATTCTACTCATTTTTAATTGATAAAACTATATAAATCCCTTTAGCCAATGTCAGTATTTAAAAGAACAATAATCGCTTTAGATGGAACAGAAAAAGACCTTCCGTTACTAAAACATGCAAGCAAATACCTGCAAAGAAATGAAGTAGAGAAAATTTATTTTGTGCACGTTCAAGAATCATTGGACCTGCCTAAAGAAGTATTAGAAAAATATCCTGATATGATGAGTCCTTTGGATGAGTCAATCAGAGAAAATATCGAAAAGCTAGTTACTGAACATATTCCATATATTAAAGATATGGATTATGACCTAATGGTAGAAGAAGGCGATCCTGCTGAGACCATCATTAAGCTTTCAAAAAGAAAGCAAGCTACTATGGTGATTCTTGGCAAAAATTCTTCTGGAAAGAAAACAGGTGCAATTGCTCGTAAAATTGCTTCCTTCTCTCCATCGTCTATCATGTTTGCACCAGAACTATTAAACGAAGAGACACCGAAAGTACTTCTTCCTATTAACTTTAGCGATACCTCTAAAGAAGCCTTAGAACAGGTAGAAGAAATCGCTGAATTAATCGATAATGTAGAGGTTGTTGCAGTAAACTGTTATAAAGTTCCCAGTGGTTACTCATCTGTGGGTAAAAGCTATGAAGAAATGACCAAAATCTTAGGAGATGTTTCTCAGAAGAAATTAGATAAGTTTGTGAGCACAACGAATAACTCTGATAATATTAAAACAGTATCTGTTTTAGTTAAAGACGACGAAAATGTAGCAGATACAGTCTATAAATATGCTAAACAAGAAGATGTCAATATCATAGTGATTGGATCAAAAAGTAGAACTTGGATGGCCTCTATGTTGTTAAGTTCTACGGCGGAACAATTACTTCAGTCTGATATAAATATACCTCTAATGATTTACAAGAATAAAAAGAAAACATTAGATGTATTCGATTTCTTCGAAAGAATTTAATAGTCATCAACAAAGAATATAGAAAGTTGTATCTCAATACTTTACTATTCTTTAAATTTTATAATTAGTCAAAATGCTATCATTTTATCACCTAATTTAATATTAGAAGATAAAATGGTAGCATTTTTCAATAACGTACTTTAAACGCTTAACAAACTATCACTTTTTTCGAAAAAAAGAATGAAAAAAATCATCATATAAAAGCAAAAATTATAATCATCTTTGTATTGTGCATCGTGCATTTTTGCAGGGTCAATTAAAAATAATCTCAAACTCAACATTCTTTCATTAATGGAGATGTTCTACACGCTACTGAAATCAGATTACGTAGCATTATTCGCAATTATTGCATTTGGTATATTATTAGGGAAAATCAGTGTTAAAGGAGTTTCATTTGGATTATCTGCCGTAATATTTGTGGCGATGTTCTATGGTTACCTCACCAATGCACTTGGTTTTGATGATTTCCAAATCCCAGGTATAATTCAAAAAGTAGGATTACTATTGTTCATCTTTACAATAGGCATGCAAGCTGGTCCTTCCTTCTTTGAAGCATTCAAATCTCAAGGTAGTAAATTAATCATACTCGCTATTGTCTCTGTGGTAGTAGGTGGTATTGTCACATTTGCTTTAGGAGTAGCATTTGATGTTGATTTTAAAATTGCTGTGGGCCTATTAACTGGTGCACTTACTTCTACACCAGGTTTAGCAGCAGCCATTGAAAGCTCACAATCTCCATTAGCCTCTATTGGTTATGGTATTGCATACCCGTTCGGTGTAATTGGTGTTATTCTTTTTGTGAAACTTGCTCCAAAGTTCTTTGGAGTTAAAGTAGAAGATGAAGAAAGAAAATATGAAGAAGAAGCTAATGCTGGCACTCCAGAGTTAATGAACAAAAACTTTATCGTAACTAACGATAACGTGGATGGGAAAAGTATTGGTGAGCTAAATATACGTTTCATGACAAAAGCGAATGTTTCTCGTGTGATGGAACCTAACAATAATGAAAGTAAACCTCCTACAAAAGAAACAATTTTACATAAGGGTGATCTTGTAAAGGCAGTAGGTACACAAGACGCTTTAAAACGTGTTGAATTACTCTTAGGAGAAGTTACTGATAAGAAAATCCCTCGTTCTGGTTTACATGAAATCCGTTGGTTTGTGGTTTCATCAAGAAATATCGTAGGTAAATCATTAGGTGAGCTAGATCTTCATAATAACTATTTGGCTACTGTTACAAGAGTAAGAAGAGCTGGTTTGGATCTAACTCCACGTCCCTCAACTAAATTAAGATTTGGTGATAAAATTCTAATTTCATCTACGAAAGGTAACGTTGAAGGCTTGACTGAACTATTCGGTGACAGTATCAAAATGGTAGAAACGCCAAGTTTCTTACCTGTAGCCTTGGGTATTATCGTAGGTGTATTACTTGGTAAAATTGAAATTCCTCTATTCGGAGGTACATCCTTCTCACTTGGTTTAACAGGTGGTGTGTTAATGGCTGCATTAGGTTTAAGTAGATTAGGTAAAACAGGTCCAATTATTTGGCACTTACCATCAAACGCAAATGCACTATTAAGACAATTTGGTTTATTACTTTTCCTAACTCCAGTAGGTGTTGGTGCAGGTTCTAAACTAGTAGCTACTATTAGTGAATATGGTTTCCAACTATTCGGTATTGGTGCTTTAATTACACTGGTACCTATGTTAATTGTTACCCTTTTAGGACACTTTGTTTTCAAAGTAAACTTCCTTTCTTTAATGGGTGCACTAACAGGTGGTATGACCTCTACTCCTGGTCTATCTGCAATGGATAATATGACAGAAAGCGATGCTCCTCAAGTAGCATACGCTACAGTATATCCTTTCGCATTGGTAGCCATTATCATTGTCGCACAGATAATTGGAGGTTTATAGCATAAATTATTATATTTGTAATAACAATACCTTAAATATCCCTTCACCTGTTGAATTCTTCAGCAGGTGTTTTTTTATGTCGATGCAAAACAAGGGATTTCACCTCCACTCTCAATATATTGCAAAATTACCCACTTCGTTTCTTAGTTCCTTAGTTTCTTAGTTATGAACGCGAGGTCAGGAGACCTCTAACGTCTATGGGCACAGATGACGCTATCGCTTAACATCTGCGCCAGTTTTACTTCTTCCCTCTTACTTCTTACTTAAAACTAGCGTTAATTTTGCTCCTGCTACCTGCTACCTAAAAATGTATTTATATTGGTAAATCCACCATCAATATCCACACCATGCAAGCTAAAGGCATCTTTTTCCCATAATTATACATATTTAGCCAATAATTTTACATCAAAATACTGTATTTAATCCTCCATCTTTGTAAAGTCAAAAAACTAAAAAAGGAGGACACTATGCATTACGAAGGAAAAATTTATCGCCCATGGATAGAATCTGAAAGTTTACTTATCCAAACAACTATAGGCTGTACACACAATACTTGTACGTTTTGTGATATGTTCAGAGAAAAGAAGTTTAGAAAAAGAAAGCTAGAAGATGTCTTTAAAGATATTGAAGAAGCGAGAACATTGTACCCCTATGTTCACTCTATTTTCCTTACCGATGGTAATGTAATGGTTTTAAAAACCGATTATCTATTACAAGTAATACAAAAGATCAAGGAAACTTTTCCTGAATTAGAAAGAATAGCTTTATATAGTAGCTACAACGATTTAAACAGAAAGTCAGTTGAAGAGTTAACCATTCTAAGAGAAGCAGGTTTAACAATGGCTTATATTGGTTTAGAATCAGGTGATCAGCAAACTTTAGATTTTGTTGAGAAAGGTCTAGATCACAATGAGATCATCAATGGTGCTAGAAAAGCCAAAGAAGCTGGAATACGTACTTTAGCTTCATTCATCTTCGGTTTGGGAGGTAAGTATCGTTCTGAGGAACATATTAAAGAAACGACTGATCTATTGAATATCATTCAGCCAGAAGAAATTGCTCCAATGGCTTTGGCTTTACAGCCAGGTACAACTTTGGAACAACAAGCTAGGGATGGTGAGTTTATTCTGGCATCGCCGCTTCAAATATTAGAAGAAGAGAAATATTTGATAGAGCATATGACTTTCGATACGATGTATTGGGGTGATCATGGCAATAATTTAACTCCTATGAAAGGGATGTTTATGGAAAATAAAGATCGTTTCTTAACTTACTTAGAACATGCGAGACAATATCATCCGGAGATCCATAAAGAAACACTAAGAACCTTCGCTTGGTAAGAAATTTCTCATTTAGAAAATAGAAATAGCGTTTGATAAATCTAAAAGTTTATCAAACGCTGATATAAAAATCCAAAACATGAAAAAAACAATCTTTATTACTGGAAGTACTGACGGTATTGGAAAACTAGCTGCTATAAAATTGGCTTCAGATGGACATGAAGTATACATACACGGCAGAAATGAAAATAAATTAAAGGCAGTCATTGAAGAAATCAAAGCACAATCGAACAACCAAAATATAGATGGTTTTGTGGCTGATCTATCTTCTTTTTTTGAAGTTAAAAAACTAGCTTCTGATGTAAAGAATAAGCTTAAGAAGTTAGATATCCTGATCAATAATGCGGGTGTTTACTATGGCGGAAGTTTAAAAAACGAAAATGGACTGGACTTACGTTTTGTCGTAAACTATTTTGCACCTTACCTACTCACCAAAGAGCTATTAGAACTATTGAAAAAAGGTGATGCTCCAAGGTTAATTAATTTAAGTTCTGCAGCTCAATCGCCAGTATCGATACCTGCATTACAGGGAACACAAGATATTTCTGAAAATGCTTCCTATGCTCAAAGTAAATTGGCTTTAACTCAGTGGTCATTTAATATGGCTGAAGAAGAAAAAGGCATTACTGTGATTGCCGTTAACCCAGGTTCTTTACTAAACACCAATATGGTGAAAGAAGCTTATGGTAAATTTTGGTCATCAGCTGATAAAGGAGGAAATATATTGTATGAATTGGCTGTAGATGATACCTATAAAAATAAGTCAGGTATCTACTTTGATAACGACCAAGAACAAATTGGCCGTGCACATGCTGATGCTTATAACTCATCAAAAAACCACAATTTAATTCAAGAAACAGAGTCTATATTGAGTAATTTATAAGGAAATGATCACACAATCGTTACAAAGAATATTTGAAATTCATATTGAAGAATTATCAGTTTGGGAAAAAAGACCACACAAACACAACTTTTTTGAAATCGTGTATATCGAAAAAGGAAGTGGCTACCAGTGCATTAATGATCATGAATTTGAATACAAGGAAGGTAATATTTTCTTGCTTCCACCACTCGATTGTCATTCATTCAAAATAAAAGAAACCACACGGTTTATGTTCATCCGTTTTACAGATCATTATTTTATGAATAGTGATGGTAAAACGGATTACAACCGTTGGTTTGAACAAATTTCTTATATCATTGCTCATTACAATAAAGTTGCAGGTGATATTATCTCTTCAGAAAGTGAGCGTCAGTTTCTTATTCAGAACTTGAATATGATCTACAGAGAATCACTTAAAACGGATGTATACTCAAAATCTATCATTAACAGTATTCTTGTGACTGTCCTTGAATTGTTAGGTAGGAACATTGAGGAAAAATATCTCAAAGAAACCCAAATATCTGATAGTAAATTCACTGAAATACTTCGGTTCATCAATCAGAATATTACGAATACTGAACAACTGAAAATACCTTATTTAGCTGAGAAATTTAATGTATCGAAAACTTATTTTTCTGAATACTTTAAGAAGAACGCTCAGATGAGCTTGGTGGATTACATCATCAAAGCGAAGCTTAGAATTGTTGAGACAAAAATTAAGCATACCGATCTGTCTCTAAAAGAAATTGCCTATCAGCTTAACTTTACGGACAGCAGTCATTTATCAAAATCATTTAAAAAAATGTACGGTATGAGTATTCGTGATTTCAGAAATACCCAAGTATGTTAGAGTGCATCTACAAAAGATAACATCTCCCCTAACACTTCGTCTTTTTTCTTTTCGTTATGTAATTCATGTCGTAAACCGTCCCAGCTTTTAAAGGTTAAAAGTTCACCTGCACATTTAAGTGTAAAGCTTCTTGAGGCATCGTATGAAGTGATATTATCATCTGTACCATGCATTAATAGTGTCTTCACTTTTAATTTTTGAGCCGTTTTTAAAGATCTTTTTCCTGATTCTTTCACCCCAAAATAGAGAGCTGAACTTATTTTTTTATGTACCAACGGATCTTTCACATACGCCTCTCCTACTGATAAATCGGTTGACAAATCTGATGGAGTCAACTTCGATGGCATCACAAAATCTTTGATTAAACCACCAAGGAACTCTCCAATTTTCTCTTGCCAATTAGGTGGTGATTTTGTTAAGCGCAACCATGGGGAAGTGATAATCGCTCCTTTTATTGGTGCATCAGGATAATTCAACACATAAGAAGTAACAATGTTTCCGCCCATACTATGACCATATAAAATTAGTGGAGTGTTTGGAAACTTCTCTTTGATTAATGAAAGGAACTCAGTGACATTATCAATAACATCTTTATAGCTTGGAACTACCCCTCTTTTCCCTTTGGTCTGTCCATGTCCTCTTTGATCGTAAGCAACAAAACCATAATTATGATCTGTAAAAAATTGAGCTACATGTTCGTATCGAAGTATATGTTCGCCAAAACCATGTACAAGACAAATCATTCCTTTTAATTGAGAATCGTTTTCTGGTAACCAACATTTGCCGTAGATATCTATTTTGTCGTACGTTTGCCAACCGTAATCAAAATTCTTCATGAGTATTTATTAGTTTTGGTTTTTATCATTTAAATCAAATAGTAAGTTAGGACAATGTGAGATACATTCATACTTTCTATATTATTTTTTTCATTCTACCTATATAAATGAATAATAAATCATTTCTTAACATCCATCATTCAAGTAAAAGATTATATTTGTGATTCCTTTTTCAAGTTATTAAAACAAAATTGTTATCATTTCTATTTAATGATAATGAACTAGAAATTAAAATTATGGTGCAATCGATGACTGGCTTTGGCCAACAAAGTGTAGAAAACGATCAGTTAAGTGTATCTATAGAGATTAAAACTTTAAACTCTAAGAATGCTGACTGTAACATTAAAATGTCATCTGCTTTTTCAGATAAAGAAATTGAAATCAGAAATCTTTTAACTTCTAAATTACAGAGAGGTAAAATATTACTGTTATTAAATTATGCATCTAAGAGAGAGGATTCTTTAAAAGCGGCTTTGAACACAAGTGTAATCAAAAGCTATTATAACGACTTAAAGAGTATTTCTGATGATTTGAATGAAAGCAATGAATCGCTTCTTCAAATTGTGATGACTATGCCTGAGGTTTATCAAAAAGAAAACAATGAGGATGTTTTAGCGGAAGATTGGCCTGTTGTTTTAAAAGCGATTAAAGAAGCAATTGATAAGACTATCGAATTTAGAACTCATGAAGGTGAAGCTTTAGAAAAAGCCCTTAGAGGTTCTATCGAAAAAATATCAGAATACTTAGAAGAGGTAAAAGTGTTAGACCCTCAGCGTATTGATCGTTTAAAAGAAAAATTAAAAAATCAGATTGCTGAATATGAAAACAACGATAACTTCGATCCAAGTCGTTTCGAACAAGAATTGATATTCTATATTGAAAAATTAGATATTAACGAAGAAAAGGTTCGCCTTACACAGCACCTTAAATATTTTATTCAGACTTTAGATACTCCACAATCAAATGGTAAGAAACTTGGGTTTATTGCTCAAGAAATTGGTCGAGAGATCAACACTATCGGTTCTAAAGCCAACGATGTAAATATTCAAAAAGTCGTGGTGAATATGAAAGATGAACTCGAAAAAATAAAGGAGCAGAATTTAAATATTCTGTAAAACAAAAAGAGGTTGAACGAAAAATTCAACCTCTTTTTTTATTTTGAGAAAGTGATTAACAATCTCCTTCTCTAATATTTTTTTCCCATGCCCATGCAGAACTCATCATTTCGTTCAGGCCTTTAGAAGCTTTCCAACCCAGTACTTCATTGGCAATTGTTGTATCAGCCCAAATCTGTTCTACATCTCCTTCTCTTCTATCTACAATTTTATATTTCACGGGGATGCCGTTGGCCTCTTCAAAAGCATTGATAACCTGCAATACAGAACTTCCTGTTCCTGTACCTAGATTAAAGAACTCAAAGTTTTCCTCATTATTTGCGTCCAACAATCTTTCTGCAGCAATAATATGTGCTTGTGCTAAATCAACAACATGAATATAATCTCTAACTGCAGAGCCATCTATAGTATTGTAATCATCTCCAAAAACAGATAACTGATCTCTCAATCCAATGGCCGTTTGCGTAATGAAAGGCACCAAATTTTGAGGTACTCCTTTTGGTAACTCACCGATTAAAGCAGTCTCATGTGCTCCTACAGGATTGAAATAACGAAGGGCAATGGTATTTAACTCTGGATAAGCCTTTGCGGTATCTCTCAATATTTCCTCACAGATTTGCTTGGTGTTACCATAAGGAGATTCTGCTGGTTGTACTGGAGCATTCTCAGTTACAGGCAATTTTTCTGGCTGACCATATACCGTACAAGAAGAAGAGAAAACCATATGCGGAACTTTATATTCCTTCATTGCATTCAATAAATTAATCAAAGAGACTAAATTATTTTGATAATATGCCAATGGTTTTTGTACTGACTCTCCCACAGCTTTAAAAGCTGCAAAATGTATAATTGCCTCTATTTTCGGGTATTTTTCAAAAAGTTGATTGGTTTTTAAAGGATCTACCAAATTGAACTCCTCAAAATGTGGTTTCACTCCACTGATCTTTTCAATACGGTCTAAAACATTTTTTTCAGAATTCGAAAGATCATCTACAATAACCACATCGTAGCCTTTTTTTTGTAATTCCACAACAGTATGAGAACCAATATAGCCGGTTCCTCCTGTAACAAGAATCTGTTTCATTTATATTTTATTTAATTGACTTTTACTTTGATTGTCTTTGTTTCTTTATCAGCTGAGACTTTTAGCAACAAATAATTACCCTGTGCCTTTTTAGGAACGTTCAATATCGTCACTTTTTCTACCTGATGAAGTTTATTTTTATCCAATTTACGACCGCTCATGTCGTACCATGTAATATCTAGTGTTTTTCCAACGACCTTTTGAGGCACTTCCATTTGAAATCGTTCCCCATTTACCGGATTTGGATATACCTTTAGGTCACCTAACAGATTTAAATCATGGATTGAAGTAACAGTTAAAGATTTCTCAAAATTAGCTGTACCATAACCATAATCATTCGTTATATCAGTTGACCTAGAGCCAGAATTTCTAATCTTTTGGAATATTTGTGATGGTGTTAGGTTGGCATCACTTTGCAGTAGACCTGCAACGAAAGAAGCCATTTGTGGTGCTGCAAAAGAAGTACCACTTGATGTTTTCACATTTGAGCTTGTACCTACAACATAACAAGCTTTCCCCAAAGCCATAATATCAGGTTTAATTCTACTATCCGCAGTTGGACCAATAGAACTACTTTCTGCTTTTACTTCATTTTTATCTATTGAACCTACAGTTAAAACAAATGGTGAATCAGCAGGAAATGTAATACGCTTCCAAGATGTTAAACCCTCGTTTCCTGCAGAAACTACCACACAAATACCTTTTGTAAAGGCATGATTGGCCGCCATGGTGATCCATGCTCTTCGACCATCTAAATCATCATGCGTATAGTTCTGAGAGGCATCATCAAAATCATAATATCCTAATGATGATTGAATAATATCTACTCCTAAAGAATCTGCTCTTTCAGAAGCAACTAACCACATCAACTCTTCTATTCTTGATTCATAGTAAACATTTTCAGTACGATACAATGCATAAGAAGCTTCAGGTGATCCTCCTAAGTAATCACCTCCTACAGCTGCCATGGTTGACATCACTTCAGTACCATGATGATGATCGTCTTCCACTGTAGCATTTTTAGAATAAAAATCGTAAGTATCTAAAATATCAGTTTCATCAAAGTAAGTAATGCTATCATAGTTATTAAACCCTGCATCAAGAACTGCAATGGATATTCCATTTCCTTTATAACCCATCTCATGCATATGATCAATACCAATCAATTCATTTTGAACTTGATTATCCACATTACTTCGTTTCCATTCAATCTCTTCACTTCGCTCAATTCCTCCCTTCGTTTTATCACTCATATTCATTACTTTATCTACAATAGATAGCTGAGCAATAGCAGTAGAGTCTGCTTCAGAAACAATTACTGCATTAAACCATTTAGAAGGATACCAAATTGTAGCTCCTGTGGTTTCTACCTCATCAATATTAGCTTGTGGTACAGGTAAATCTGTTGAGTCTATAGCAATAGAATATTTTGTTCTACGAGCAATAGCTTCTGCAGATAAATACTCTTCTGGACGATCCAACGCATGAGTAGTATTGTCTTTATTTTTAAAAGACACTAAATAAAAAGTCTCCTGTGCCTGAAGTTCAAACACAAAAGAAAGGAATAGTATTATAAAAAATGGTTTCATGTGAGATGCCTACTTTTGTCAACACAAAATTAAATAAATTGCTTGGTTGATGGTCGAATATATAAAAATTAAAACAAGTATCTTATTAGATAGTTTAGTATTTTGAATATTATCCTTAGAACACCTCTACAATTAAGAAAAAGTTATATTCTATGTCCAAAATCACTATCGTTTGGTTAAGAAGAGATTTGAGATTAACCGATCAAACAGCCCTTTCTGCAGCCCTAAAAACATCAGATAAGGTGCTTCCTATTTTTATTTTCGATAAACATATTTTAAATGACCTAGAGGATAGAAAGGATGCTCGGGTAAACTTTATACATCAACAATTACTTCAGATCAAAGAACAATTAGAAGAGTACGGTAGTTCATTAAAAACCTATTATGACACTCCAAAAAATGCCTGGGAGCAAATTATTCAGGAATTTGATATTGAAGCTGTGCATACTAATCATGATTATGAACCTTATGCCATCAAACGTGATCAAGAGATAGAAGACTTCTTATCTGGTCACAATATTCCATTCATCACACACAAAGATCAATGTGTATTTGAGAAAAATGAGATTACCAAAGACAATGGAGATCCTTATGTAGTCTACACTCCTTTCTCTCGCAAATGGAAAGCAAAATTAGCTCAAGAACCAGAAGCAATAGAGGTACGAAATTGCACATTATTTGATCATTATTATACCTGTGATCCTTTTTCGTTTCCCACTTTGGAAGACATGAATTTCTCCAATTCCTCCATCAAAATTCCATTAATTGATGTTGACCCTGAAATAATCAGAAAATATGATGAACAAAGAGATTACCCTGCCATAGCAGGCACTACTCATTTAGGCATTCATTTACGTTTTGGGACAATCAGTGTAAGGGAATTGGTTAGACAATATCAATTCTTAAACGAGGTGTTTCTCAACCAAATAATATGGAGAGATTTCTACATGAGTATTTTATTTCATTTCCCTCATGTGGTTGGAGAGAATTACAATAGAAAATACGATAAAGTACCATGGGAAAACAATGAGGCCTACTTTGAAGCATGGAAACAAGGGAAAACAGGATACCCTATTGTAGATGCTGCAATGCACGAGTTAAACACCACCGGTTACATGCACAATAGAGCACGTATGATTGTGGCTAGTTTCCTTTGTAAACATCTTTTGATTGATTGGCGATGGGGAGAAGCCTATTTCGCAGAAAAGCTTTTGGATTATGATTTAGCCGCCAACAATGGTAGTTGGCAATGGGCAGCAGGTACAGGTACTGATGCTCAACCTTATTTCAGAGTATTTAATCCTGAAGCCCAAATGAAAAAGTTTGATAAGTCTTTAGCGTATGTAAAGAAATGGATTCCTGATTATGATCCTGATAATTATATAGCGCCAATTGTTGAGCATAAAGCGGCTAGATTGAAGGCAATTGAAACCTATAAATTGGCGTTAAGCTAAAAAATAAGGACTGATTTAGGTTTAAATCAGTCCTTATTTATTATACTTTATCTTCTTAATTGTGATTCATCCTTGAAAACCAAAACTCTATTGGAGGATGGATTTAATTCCACATAATTTCTCTCCATACTAGACCCTAATAAATTCCAAGAATTAGAAAAAGATTGATCAGATAATTGATGCTCGCTATGTACTCTTAACCCAAAAACGGCATTGTTTGAAGAGATGATATTTGCAATGGATGGATCTTTATACTCTTCTAAACCAAAATCAATAGTATTTAAATCTATACTTATAGGATGATTACCTTTAGAACTTATTTCATTTTTGATTAAATACTCTCCTTCCTGATAAGATAATTTTTTTTGAAAACGATATACTATATCGTCGTCTGTCAATGAACTTTCTAAAATGACTTTATTACCTGCTACTGAGTAATTGAAAAGATTCTCCGGTACAAAATCCAAATAATTTTCAAAAGGCAAAGTGGTTGATGCTCTTGATATTGACTTATATTTACCATTCTCTGTTACATAAGAATCGATGAGGTACGTATTTTCATTTCCTGCATTCAGAGGGATATAACATTTTATTAACCTTCCGTCTTCAGTTGAACTTATGGTATTAAAATTAGTAAATACTTTTTTACCATTATAATTATACACGCCATATAAAGTAAAACTTATATAATGGTTAGATTCTACAGAAAGTGCATCGCTGTTAAATATCTGACTAAAATAATCTGTGGAGAAATCTTCCTCTTTTAATACAAGTGGTGTACCCGTCTCAATTAAATCTAACATCACATAAATGTAACCGCCTGTACTTTTTTCAATTCTAAAGAATTCTGGAAATATAAAATCATAATTCCAATAATCAGGGTCGTTCACTTTAAATGTCTTAGTGATAAGGTTGTTTTCCTCGACAGTTGTCACCGCTTCGAGGTTTACACTGATATCGTGATCATCAAATTGTTTTGGATAAGTGATACTTACTTCTTTTGTTACTTTTTCACCCATATTAATATATTCTATTGAAGCTTCATTTGAATATATCTTTTTCAAACTAATATTTTTATTCTTCTCACTTTCGGTACTTGGAGTCAAAGAATTCAATTGATAAGTCTCTAATTCTACCAAATAAAACTCTTGACTTGTATTGTCTTCAGGTATTTCTAAATCAATAGCATCTCCTTCAAGGTCCTTGAAGTTATAGATATCAGTTATTCTAACTCCCTCTTTATTCGCAAAAAATACTGAAATATCTAAGTCAATTAAATCTGAAAAAGTAATTTTGAGTGGTGACTGACTACGAAATTCAAGATACCCTTGATCAATCACGATTGAAGGAAAATAATTATCCACCTCCATCGAAAAATTAAAGGTCTTCTTACTTGTTTCTGATCCATTTACAGATAAAAATTCGGCCATTACTTCGAAATCATGGATACCATCTTTCATTTGTTTAGAATCTACTTCAAAAACATAATCTCCGTTCTCAGAGATGACGGCTTCTGATAGAACATTTCCATTATTAGATAATTCTATTTTACCTACCGAGATAATACTTTGGTCATATTCAGATAAACTTATCGATAAGTTTGTGGTTTGTCTTAGAAATTGAGAAGAGTCTGTTAAAGTTAAAACAGGAAGGATGTCGTCTGACAAGTTAGGGTTTTCGACATCATTTTTAGAGCAACAAAAAAATAGTTGCATAATAAACACCACTAAAAGTGGTTTAAGAGGTAATAGTCTCATTAATAGTCTGTTTTGTTAATTGTTTACTTTATTAAATAGTATTACAAAAGTATTTAAAAACACGAGTAATCCAATAATAATTAAAAAAGCCATTCAAAACTTTTCGTTTCAAATGGCTTTTTTCTACCCCCCTGCCTTCTTGGCTTTATACCCAGAGGCTTTCAGGAGTTCTAAGACTTTATCTCTAAAGTCACCTTGTATAATAATCTCTCCATCTTTGGCAGATCCACCTACACCACATTTGGATTTTAGTGTTTTGGCCAATGATTTCAAATCGTCTTCTGTACCCACAAAACCAGTAATTAGAGTAGCAGTTTTTCCTTTTCGGTTTTTACGGTCCAACATCACCTTTAAGTTTTGTTGTTGAGGTGGCAATGTTTCTTCTTCTTGCTCCTCGTCATAATCATAATCGTAATCAGGATCAGTACTGAATACTACACCTAAACGATCTTTCCAATCTCCAGAATCTTGTTTTGCCATAATTATATTTTTTGAGCTAGTACAAATCGTCTAACTTCATTTTTAGATACTTACTTATAGAGAAATATACGCTACTTACCACTACAAAGGTTCCTAAAATGATAGAAAACAATGCAATTAAGCCTACATCTACTGTATTTAGTAATTTTGATACCTGAGGAACCGAACTAATGGTTGAAGTGCTAATAAAAAGCAATAACACCGACGCAATCAATCCGCCAATAGCTCCTTGTATAGCTCCCCTCACTAAGAAAGGCTTTTTGATGAACATTTGAGTTGCACCTACCAACTGCATCGATCGAATTAAAAATCGCTGAGAGAAAAGTGCCAAACGGATAGAATTGTTAATTAGCATGATGGCAATAACAAAGAAGATCACTGATAATCCAATGATTATCCCCCCAATTATTTCCATATTGTTTCTAACACTTCTAATCAAATTGTTTGTGTAGATTACTTCGTAAACTCCTCCAAGGTTTTCCAAACTCTTTTTCGATTGAAGTAATTCTTCATCACTATCCAAACCTATGTTCACTCTTACAGCGAAGGCATCACGCAGTGGATTATCTCCAATAAACTTTACAAAGTCTTCGCCTGTACTTTCCTTCATTAACTCGGCGGCCTCTTCTTTACTTATGTAGATAGGTTCTTCACCTACTGCTACAAATTCAAATGATTTGATTTGTGCAAGAAGAGTATCTTTCTGAACATCAGATAGATTTTTCTCTAAGATCACCTGCATTTCCAGGCCAGATGACAAACGATTTGCCAGTCTAGTTGTACCCAATGCAAACAATGCAAAAAGGGCAATCATAAAGAGTGCTGCAGAGATACTAAATAAAACGTTTGCGTAAGGATAGCTTCCAACAATTTTCTTCTTCATATATCAAAAAAATAGGATCTTACCATTGTATCTCAGTCTTACCATTTTGCTTCAAATAGGCATTGGTATTACTGAACTGATGATTCCCAAAGAAGCCTCTTGATGCCGATAAAGGAGATGGATGTACCGATTTAAACACCTTGTGTCTCGTTTCATCGATCACTTCTCCTTTTTTCTGAGCATAACTTCCCCACAATAAGAATACAACCCCTTCACACTCATCAGAGACTTTTTTAATAACCGCACTGGTAAACTCTTCCCATCCTTTCTTCTGATGTGAACCTGCTTTATGTGCCTCAACTGTTAGTGTGGCATTCAGTAATAATACGCCTTGATCAGCCCATCTTTCCAAGTTACCCGATGTTGGAGGTTCAATCCCCAAGTCGTTGTTGATTTCCTTGAAAATATTTCTCAGAGAAGGAGGAATTTTCACCCCATCGTTTACTGAAAAACATAAGCCGTGTGCTTGGTTTACATCATGGTAAGGATCCTGTCCGATGATTACCACTTTAATGTCATCAAATTTACAACGATCAAAAGCGTTAAAAATTTGACTTGCGGGAGGAAATATTTCTTTTGAAGCATATTCTGCTTTCACAAAAGTAACCAACTCCTCAAAATACGGTTTATCGAACTCTTCCTGAAGTTTGTCTTTCCAGCTCGATGATATTTTAACGTCCATAGAGTAGACTATTAGTCTTTTACAATTTCAAATGATAAAGCTGCTGCTAATTTAGCAGTTCTACGATCAATATCATAAGTTGGATTTAATTCGGCAATATCTGAACTGATTACCTTACCACTTTTATGAATTTTCTTAAATAATTTCATAAAGGTTGGGTTTGGTGAAATACCATTAAAAGCTGAGGCACTTACACCTGGAGCGTAATGGGCAGCAAAAACATCCAAACATGTTGTCTGATATATAAAATCGACTTTATCCATAAAACCCACCAACTTATGGGTTGTTCCTACTTTATCTGCTTCGGTTAATCGACGACCAGAAATGTATCTTGCTCCTAGTTCATCTGCTATATTATACAAACGCTTTGTGTTGCTGTTTTTCTGAATCCCGATCACTAAATAATTAAAATCCTCACCTCTTTCTTTCTGATCTTGGGCAATCTGATAGAAAGGTGTTCCTGAACTTGGTAGTGGATTAGGTTCTCTCAAATCGAAATGAGCATCGATATTCACGATTCCCAAAGTTTTCCCTGGGTGTTTTTGATCCATAAAATCACGAATACCTAAGTAGTGTGCATAAGCAATTTCATGTCCACCACCCCAAACAAATGGCTGATAACCCGATAGCAATGCTTTAGTAATTAATTGACCAAGATTAATTTGAGCTTGCTCTAGATCTTCGTTTAAACATTGAATGTTTCCTAAATCGACTACCTTCAATTCTTCTGAAAAGTGAACAGGCAAGTTGGCACATGCTTTTCTTAGCTCATAAGGGCCATCAATAGCGCCTAATCTACCTTTATTTCTTTTCACTCCTTCTTGACACATGAAACCAATTAAGGCAATGCCTTTTTGATTTTCTGCAAGTGGAGGAATTTCTGAAGTGGATAAATCAATAACATCTACTCTTTGATGCCATCTTTGTAGGTCATAGTCTTCACCATCGTTACGTCCTGACCAAATGTTTTCATTGGTTGCTAAATATGCTTTATCTATCATTATAATTGTACTATTCTAATATGGATTTAGGAAAAAAAATTAGTATGTGTTTTATCAAATACAAATAAACAAAAAGCTTGATTATGAGCGAAAAATTTTGTATAATATAATTCGATTCTTTCAAATATATCACATAAACACATTAATATTTTATTCAAAATGTTCTTACCCTTGACATATTCAACTAGCTGTTTGTCTAAATATATAAGAACGCAACCTAATAACTTAATCTCATTTAAAAATATAATTTTCCCATGAAAAAGATTCCTTTATCACCTACTTCTACCATCCATCAATCACAACTTGAACATCCATCTACTGCCAACGAATTAGAAATCCCTAGAGATACACCCGAAGAAGAACGTATAAATAGTTTAACCCACGGAGTTGCTGCCTTACTTGCTGTCGTTGGTCTTTGGGTATTACTTTCTAGAATAGATATTCATGATCCTAAAATGATGATCAGCGCCATGCTTTATGGTGGTAGCATGATTATCTTGTTCACTTGCTCTACACTATTACACTTACATACTGACGACGCCTTTACAAAGACTTTTGTTATTTTAGATCATAGTGCAATTTATTGGTTAATTGCCGGAACATATACTCCAATGGCCTTAATCAAGATTCCTCATCTTGGTGGACATTGGTTATTTATTATGGTTTGGATCATCGCTTTCCTTGGTACAGTCTTTAAAGTAATTTTTGCTGATCGTTTTCAATGGCTGTCCGTAACACTATACATTTGTACCGGTTGGGTTGGAATATTCCTCTTACCGGAGATGTTTACTGAAGTGGGTGATGGCATGAATTATGTCATCGCAGGTGGATTATGTTATACATTTGGAGTACCTTTCTACCTATGGAGAAAGCTTAGGTATAACCATGCGATTTGGCACTTATTTGTAGTTGCGGGAGCTGCATGTGTCTACTATGGTTTTTATCACTATGTGTTTTAAAAGAATAAATGAGATAAGTAAAAAAAACAGGGTTGTTTCAATTTTTTGAAACAACCCTGTTTTTTTTATCCTTCTATATTTAAAACACTATGCCCAGATATCGTTCCTTCTGAAAGAACGATTTTGGTAGGTATCCTTTCTTTAATTTGTGGTAAGTGTGATATCAAAGAGATCGTCTTACCACCAGTATCTCTTAGATGTTCCAATGCAGATATTGCTTGATCCAACGTTTGTTCATCGAGGGTACCAAATCCTTCATCAATAAATAAACTTTCCACTTTTACATTCTTACTAGCCATATCGGCTAAACCCAGAGAAAGTGATAAACTTAACAAGAAGGATTCCCCTCCACTAGTGGAATTTACCACCCTTTCCTTATCTCCCGCATAACGATCAATAATGAAAAGCTGTTTATTATCTCCCGTTTTTGGTTCTGCAAACAGGTAGCGATCAGTAAACTTCACCAAATGATGATTGGCTTTCATCAATAAAGTTTTCAAAACAATACTCTGCGCAAACTTATTGAACTTATCTCCTTTTGCTGACCCAATAAGATCTTCCATTATTCGCCATAAGTTATACTCCGGCGTTAGTTTATCTCTTTGCTCAAGTTTATCTTTTACCTCTTTTTTCTTCTCTTCATTATTTTTTATCTCCCCACCAATCTCTTCCAAGGTCAGTCGTAATTCCTCCATTTTCAGAAGCTGCTGCTTTACTTTTTCCTCTATCTCATCCAATGTTTCATTCGGTAATGTGTCTTTAAGTAACGCCTGCTGTCTTTCCTGATTATAAGTCTTAATAGATGTTTTTAAAGTGATTTCTAAATCATCTACTTCCTTCAATAGCTTTTTATTTTCCTGATGATTTGATTCTTCTTTTAAAACTTCATCAAACTGCCCCACTAGAATTCCCTTTTCTTCAAGTGCTTTATCAAAAGATGCTTCTTGCTCCAACAAACTATCTGATAATTCCGCTAATTCAGTTTTCAAATCAGCTAATTGATTGGTCAGACTTTCTTCATTACTCTTTAGAGAAGCTAATATTACATTGATTTCATTTAGTTGCTCATCAATTTTCTTCCCTTTTTCCTGCATTAATTTTCTTTCTTCAGGAACCATTTGATCTTTGAAGAGTTCAAAACGTTTATCTTTTAGTTTTGATAAAAATGATTTTGTCTGATTCGTCTCCTCTTCTTTAGATGTATATAGAGTTTCCAGCTTTCCCAACTCTGACTGAAGTGCAGTTAATTGCTTTTGATATTCTTCCAACCACTTCGGTGCATTCTCTACAATTTGTTGCTTCTTCTGATATTCATCCAACCAACGTTTCAGATCCACCAGCAAACTTTCTTCTTGATAATACCCCTCATATTTCGATAAAATGCCATCCGATTGAAGATTACTTTTTCTAACATCATCTGCTTTATTCAATAACTCAAGCACCTCATTTAAACCTTCTTTTTTATTTTGAATGTCCTGAAGTAATGATTGTTCGTTCTTAAAAGTCTTGAAAGTATCTGATGTATAGGAAATATTCTTAAGTTCTAACTCACTTTGACTTTGAGCAATCAAAGTATTAATTGCCTCCAATTGAGATGTTAGGCTAACAATCTGTTTTTTCTTTTCTTCAATTTTAGTCTTGAATTTCACTTCATTTTGAAGGTATGTATTGAGCTCGTTCTCCTGTTGACTTTTCTTTTCCGTTACTTCTTTGAGTTGTTTTTGGACCGTTTGCAACTCATCTTCCGATTTTACTTCTTTTGTATAAGGATGATCCAAAGAACCGCAAACTAGACAAGGTTCATTCTCCACTAACTGATTTCTCAATACCTTTATATCCTCAGCAGCTTCCCACTTTAACCTTTTCTCTTTAGTAGAGAGCTCATCTAAAAACAACCCAATCCCCTCCAACTGTTTTTTACTTCCTTCAACCAGCTTAGTATTCCCCTCAATTTCTTGCTGAAGATCAACTACTTCTTGCTCCAAATCCTTCTTTTGTTCTTCTACCTTATTCGATTGCTGAGAATTAATATCCATCAACTGCAACTGCTCCATCAGACTATTTACCTCTTCAGTATTTAAATCAGGAAGCTGACGTTTTGCTAAAGCCTCATTGATATAGTTTTCAGTAGATAATTTCCATTGATTCAGTAGTGCTAATTGATCAGGAAATGATTTCCCATTCAAATGCTTTTTGATTCCCTCTTTAGATTGATCAATTTTAATATCAAATGCTTTTTGATCCTCCTCCACTTCTTTCATCAAATTGGTTAAAAGTGGGTAATCAAAAGCTATCTTTTCTATTTTTTGATGTTCAGTTAGCCATTCTTTTCCTAATTGGAGTTCCTGTTCTTGTTTATAAATTGAATCCGATTTTTGACTTATATCCGCTAGTAATTTCTTTTTATTTTCCTTTCTCTCCTCAAGATCTGATTCTTGATTTTTTAATTTTATTCCAGCATCATTAATTGCTTTATCCACCCCCTCTACTTCATTCCATAATTTCTCAGATGCTGATAATTCTTGGAGATACTTCTCTTTTTTACTTTGTATCTCAGATCCTTTAAGCTGATTTTTATCTATCTCCAGCTTATTATTTTTTGATTGATTATTTAACTCCTCCTGTTTTACTTGTCCTTTTGCTATTCGATCTTTTAGTGACTGACATTCTTTATATAAAGAAATTACAGGAAGCACTTGTTCATATTGTTCCACCTTTAATCGTAAAGGCTTCAACTTATCCTTCTTCTCGATTACTTGATCTAACTCCTCATTTTGTTTTTCTAATTTGAGATCAAAATCAAGAACAGTGCGTTTAACATCTATCGATTTCTGTCCAACCGTTTTGTCTTTATCGAGTTTAATCAATAAAGCATTGTGTTCATCATAAGATCTTTGGAGTTCTTCAATCTCTTCCTCTCCCTTAATTTCTATCGCATCAATTACTTGTGAAAGAATATCATATTGCTTCTTTAATTGTGAAGCTCTTTCAAAGACCGCAATACTGATTTGTCTATAATCAAGCTTCTTCGTAATCTTCTCCAATAATTCAGAACGATCTTTTTCATCTGCCGCCAATAATGCTTTAAACTCCCCTTGTGACAACATGATAGATTTCACGAATTGATCGTAACTCAAACCAATAAGTTCCTCGTTTTTCTTTGGGACTTCTCCTTTTTTAATAGGGATGATTTCACCTGTTTCAAGATGCCCTACTTCCATATGATAATCACGGATTTCTCCTTTTCTTGCCCCTTTAACTAAAGTAGAAACTGTCCATTTACTTCTATAACTTGATACTTTACCCAAGTTCTTCACCTCATAGTCCACTTCAACCACTGCTTCGGTTTCCCCTCTTGTTAATAATGATCCGGAAGACTGAATATTATTACTAGAAAACTGACCTGAAGCCCTGGGAATTCTGTTATACAAACCCAAAGTAATAGCATCTAAAATAGTCGATTTACCAGCACCTGTTTTCCCTACAATCGCTATTAAACCCGCCTCTTTTAAGGGAGTGTCATCAAAATTTATGGTGTGCTCACCTTTAAGTGAGTTTATATTCTTAATGTATAATCGTTTTAGTCTCATTAGTTAGTCGTTTCTTCGTTTTGTTCTATTTCAATAAAAGCCTGTATCAACTGATCTTTCAATTCCTCATCAATCTCAATTTTATCTTCTTTTTCTAATCGTTGTTTAAAAATATCCAATGGAGTCAGATCGTCTAAGTCAATATGATTTTCGAACAAATCGGCAGCCGATTTAGACTCAGATTTAAAAGTATGTCGATGTTTGATAATTATCCCTCTATGTTGTTCATAGTTTTCACTAAACTCCTTGATAAGCGTCTCAATATCAATAAATAAAGTGGGATTATATTTTGCTTCAATCACTTCCAATTCGATCAGTTGATCCAGCTGATTAGCATCATTTTCTAATTTGAAAAGTTTGGTTTTGCACTCCTCAAAAGTTCCACTCACTTTAACTAATTTTCTTTGAGGTGGAATTACCACTTTTTCAGAAGTCACTTCCTTGTCATTCACCTCAATTATTCTCACTCCGTGCTGGTAATTACGTTCTGAGAAACTCAAAGGATATGGAGAACCTGAATAAAAAATGGGCACTTTTCCTTTTACTTGTTGAGAAGAGTGAATGTGTCCTAAGGCAACATATTCAAAGATTTCTGGGAAAATATCACCTTCTACCCCCGCTTGATGCCCCATCTGTATTTCCCTTTCGCTGCTATTATCTGATAATGCTCCATGTGCATATAAATGCCCCATTGCTAAAGCTGGAACAGAATAATTTCTATTTTTAATTATCCCCCCAATTTCTTGATAATGAGATTTCACACCTTCTTTTATAACTTTAATTCTATCATCAAAAGTACTCCCTTCAACCATTTTCTTGAGGTCTCTATCTCTTAAAAAAGGGACAGCAGCTACCACCAATTGAACTGCACCATTTTTGTCTTTTACTTCAATTATTTCATCAGCTAACTGATGAGTCACACCACTTATAATTTGAGTGTTCACATGCTTGGCAATTTCAATAGTTATCCCCATAGATGAAACACTGTCGTGGTTACCATCCGTGATAATTACTTGGATCTGATGACATTCGTTTTGTAATCGACTTAAGAGATCTAAAAATTGTTTTTGACTACCTAAAGAGGGATAAGCTGAATCAAAAATATCACCTGCTACTATCAGTAAATCAATATTATTTTTATTTATGAATTGAATTAACCAATCTTTGAATCGTTCAAAATCTTCTTCTAAAGAATAATTAAGTAAGCGTTTACCAATATGCCAGTCTGCTGTGTGAAGTATTTTCATTAAAAAGGAGTACTTTGATTTAAGAAAATGAAAATACCGCTTTTACTTGTAAGCACAAAACGTAATATTCTTTTGTAAAACAATCTGATGATTATTGGATAAAAAATCGTTTGAGTATAATAATTATTTGGGATATTCATACACTCATTTACGTATGTAAGGGGTAGGCATACACATGTATGAAAAAATTCTAAAACATAAAAAAACTCCAATGTTTAAAACATTAGAGTCTATATCTATTTTGAATCTGTATTCGATTGATTTCCTACAATATCCGATCTTCTTTTAAATCTCTTCTTTTTTGAACGGTAATCTAAGTAATAGCCTACCATAGGGAAAATCGTACTTAAAGTAAGAATAAATATAACTTTATAAATAAAATTACTCGTTTCCATAGTTTATTGTGTTTAAGTTGACTCAAATATAGGGGTTTGATTAATTATTATAAAGTAGTTATCAATATTTAATGATAAGATGTAATTTCTTTTTTATTTTCATCCATTTAAATATCAAATACTATCGATGTAAGACCTTTACAAGAGAACCAATTATGTGTTGAATTGTTCTGAAATCTGATTTTTAATTAAGCACGAAATTACATGACTTATTAAATAAACTGTTCGGCATATTTAATTTTTTAAATCAAAAATGTGTTATTGTGATGACCCTAAACATTAAACTCATGAAAACCATTATTACCATACTTTTTACTTTACCTTTTATTCTACCCCTTACAAGTTTCAAGAATACTGTTATTGAAAATCCTTATGCTCAGCTCACTGTTTTCAGTGAAAAAGGGGGGCAATTTGAAGACAATATTCATGTCTATATAGTAGAATTTAGACAATCTTTTGATGTAAAAGCAAAAGTGACTTACAACAAAAACAATAAACAAGTTATCTTGGATTTTATTGGAGCAGATGGCTCACATCATCACGAAATGCTCGATGGTGTAATTATAGAAAAAAATAAAGAAACACCAAGTGTAGTTACTTTCGAGAATCATGATAAAAACGACGAAATCTATGTTTCTGTCACTGAATACATGGGGAAATTATCTGTCATTTGGAATGGGGAATTCTATCATATGATGTAAAAAAAAGCCATCAAATAATTGATGGCTCTCTTAATTTATCCTTTAAAATGTCCTTGTATCTAATTCAACAATTCTTGATTGTTTATTTTTTTTTCATACTTCAAGAATTATTTTTTCAATTTAGATTCATAATAGACATTTACTTTTGATCTTTGATACTGACGATCGCCTGCTTGACCGTCTGCCCATAAAATTCTTCCTTTATTTACATCATAAAATGGTTTGATATCAATTACTCTTAGTGTTAACTGACCTGACAATACGTGAGACGCGATTGTATGACCATTTTTTTCGTATTTAAGAATGTATTTATACGCCATATCACGCATATATTTTCCTCTAAAAGATGCTAACTTAATATTTCTTTTATCTTCTTCTCCAGATGCTTGTCCTCTACCTTCTAAAGAGATACGGTAAATACGATCCGGGTTTGCAGATAAGTTTTTCAAGATGCTTTCGCAAATCTGATCAAGTTGCTTTTTTTGATCGTCCGAGAAAATAGATAGTTTAGTTTCTCCTGCTCCATAAGTTTCAGAACTGTAAACTACTCCAATTGGATTATTTCTTAATTTTTCCCCTACTGGGACGATTTTTTCTTTTGATAAAATATAGCTCATAGGACGTGATAAATTTTAAAAGGATGATTTATTTTTAATAGGCTTTTTAAATACTGCCTACACAAAAGTACATAAAGTCTACCAACTTACAAGAGTATTAAGATATTTTTTATGTAAACCTTCGTTTTTTTGTATAAAATGATAGATTTTTAAGAGTTTAAAAGCATCTTCAAACGGTCAATTTCTTTGACATATTCTTCTTTCTGTCTTTTTAACTCCTCTTGAGTGGCTGTCATTTCCTCTAAGTTCTGTCTCATTTCTTCTTCCTGAGACCTCACCTGTTCAGCTTGCTCTTGAGAAACCTTAAGTAATTCTTTTAATCGTTCTGCTCCGATTTTGTTTAAGATAGTAATCGCTAAGCTTTCGCAAATACGTTTTAAGAAATCTAATTCAAATTCTTTTAGTTCCTTGAATCCAGCCACCTCAATTACACCTTCCACTTTTTCATAAGCGAGTAATGGATAGATAGCTACAAAAGATGCTGTTGCATCACCAAGTCCGGAACTAATATTTACATATCCTTGAGGAACATCTTTAATAATGATCGGCTTCTTCTCAATGTAACACTGACCAATTAGGCCCTCACCTCTTTCGATATTTGTCTTATCAAGATATTTTTTTCTATCGTAGGCATAAACCGACTGCTTTTTTAAAAAATCATTCCCATCGGCATCTTCTTTACGAGTAAAAACTGCTACTTGATTAAGATTAAGCACTCTTGCCAAGAAGCTAGCAGAATGATCGATCAGCTCATCTAGATCTTCTACAGATCGGGTTAAATCGTTAAAATCAGAAATATTTTGAGTGGTCCAAGACCTTTCTTCGTCTTCTTGTTTTGTTTTTTGAACTTGAGTAAGTGCTTCTTTTAATTCTTTTTCCGACTTCTCTAATGTTAAGTTTCGTTCAACTCTTTCTTTTGTTAATTTTTCGCTTTCATTTCTATACCTTAATTGCTCTTTTTGCATTAAAAACAGAAGAATTGCTAAACCAGCAAGACCTATAATTAATCCTCTTTTCGACATTGGAGCATAATTTAAATCATAATCCAAAAGTGGGTCAATCAGCAAGTCCGATAAAGGGAACATGGCAACAATGGTAAAGCATAAAACCAAAAATAGTGACCATTGAGCAATCCTCTCCTTCATATCAAAAACAAGGAATGGGATAATAGTATGCACCATACCTATTAGATAACCTGACATTCTTGGAATTGCACCGACTGGTGTTAAATAAGAGTTGTATATAATCACCACCGACATAGGTACCGTACAAAGCAAAATTCTAGCAATGGTAAATAACCTTAGATAATTTAAAGACAATACAATTAGGTTAGCAAGTATACCCATTAATGGCCATTGCAATAATGTAGGGGCTTTAACGATAGAAACAATAAGATAAAAAATATGAAAAATCATCAAGTAAAAAGCGAATTGATTGGTAGTGAATACCTTTTCGCTCATTATTGTTTTGGTATTTTTGTTTATACCTATATTAAATATCTGTTGAACTAAATTCATCTTAAAAAGTACTTCATTAATGCCTTTTGATTCTCATGCAATATTGGTGCTAACATGTTTATTTATGAAACGCATTCTATATAAAAATTAGTATGAGAGTGGATTAAAACCTTGGTTGGAGAAATTATTTTTCATCGAACACGGGTTATTAAGGAAAAAAATAGATTGTTTTTAATTACTCTCCAAAAAATTGGTAAATTAGTGTAAGCTGATGAAACAATAAACGGTAATAATACAATCTAGTACTCATTACCAAGTTAAGTGCTGTACATTTCCTCTTATGAACATTCGGTAAATCTATAATTTACCTTATTATTTATAAAGAACTGTAGATTTATTCCATATCCGATTAAATTATTATAATTTTGAAAGGATTCATTCCTGGTAAATGGAAACTTTTTAAACTTTCGCCACAAAATTCTAAATATGTCTTCTGAAAGAAAACAGAACGTAAGAAAAAATATATACAAACCTTCTTCAAATGATGAAAATTCTCATACATCTGATGAAGAGAAAAAGCCTAAACGAATCTCATTTGATGGTTTAAAATTCAATAGAGACAAGTTCAGTGACCCCCGATTTAAAACGAGCATAGGCCTTTCCCTTATTTTCTTAGCCATCTACTCATTCCTCGCACTATTATCTTTTGTCTTTACTGGCAAAGCCGATCAAAGTGTGATTGAAAATGTGGGTGGAATTTCCGAGTTAATTTCTACGGGAAAAGAAGTAGACAATTGGCTTGGTTTATTAGGTGCTGCCTTGTCACACTTATTGGTGTATGACCTTTTTGGTATTGGTGCTATCCTAATTGTACCTATGCTTCTTTCTAAAGGCTATGAACTATTTACTTTGGGTAGAGGCAAAGTGATCCGTTTTAGAAAGTTAGGATACATCTGCTTTTTCTACATGCTATGGACTAGTTTATTCTTGGGATACATAGTAGTAGTTAAAGATTCCCCCAATATCTTAGGTTTCTTGTGTGGTAAAGTTGGTTTCGTAATAGCCGACGCTTTATATAGTTTAATTGGTTTTGGTACATTAATACTTCTGATTTTAATGGTATTGATACATTCAGTGTATATATCAAAATTCAAAAAGTTAGACAAAGCCCTTCGTAAAGTCACAACAAATCGTTTTGAAACTGTTGAAGATCAAGCTGCAGCAGAGGAAATAGAAAAACTACATCAAGAATCACTACAAGAATTTGAGAATGATAATGAAGAGATTACTGAAAACAAAGTAGAAGAGGAAGATATCACCACTTCATCAGAAACTCAGATAGAAGAAAATTCTGTTACTGAAACAAAAGAAACTGTCAAGGAAACAGCAGAATCAAATGATTTGATGCCTGCAAAACCAATTCTCCCCGAATTAAAAGACGAGAAAGAAGAACAATCTATTAAAGTAGATCCTATTTCTGTAGATGTAAATATTCAAGTGGAACATGTACATGTAGGTCAAGAAACTTCACCTCAAGAAATTGAGGCCAAAGAAATTAACCGTCCAAACAATGTTACTCCACAAATGGAGGCTCCAAAACAAAAAACTGCTCCTGAAACTCCTCCTACACCTATGATTGATGTAAAGGAAGAAGGTAATGCAGCTCCTCCAATTGAACTTGATCCCCCTGCCCCTCCAAAACCGAGGGACAAATCGGTTGATCCTACATCATTAAGCAGTGTAAATAATACCGATGATGTAGATAAAGCCAGTTTAGATGCTTTAGATGAACCTGATGAATTAGTACAAGTGGAAGATATGGACGAATACGATCCACGTTTAGATCTAAGTCATTATCGCTTCCCTGAACTTACTCTTTTACACCCTCCGAAAGAGTCTAAGGCGAAGGTAACGAAAGAGGAACTAGAGGCAAATAAAGAACGTATTGTTAATACACTTCGTCACTTTAAAATTGGTATTGCATCAATTAGTGCGACCATCGGACCTACAGTTACTTTATATGAGATTGTTCCTGAAGTGGGAATCAAAATCTCTAAAATTAGAAACCTAGAAGATGATATCGCCTTAAGTTTAGCAGCTTTAGGTATTCGTATTATCGCGCCAATTCCAGGTAGAGGTACAATTGGTATTGAGGTACCAAATAATAATAGAGAAATGGTTTCGATTTCATCTGTGATAGCCACAGAGAAGTTTGCGAAGGCGAAAATGGCGTTGCCGGTTGCTTTTGGTAGAACTATTTCGAATGAAGTATTTGTCATGGACCTTGCTAAAATGCCTCACCTTTTGATGGCAGGAGCTACGGGACAAGGTAAGTCGGTGGGTATTAATGTTCTATTGAGTTGTTTACTTTATAGAAAACATCCATCGGAACTTAAATTTGTGATGATCGACCCTAAAAAGGTAGAATTATCACTCTTCAATAAAATTGAAAGACACTTCTTGGCCAGTCTTCCTGATGCCGAAGAAGCCATAGTTACAGACACCAAAAAAGCAGTTCATATCTTAAATTCATTGTGTACAGAAATGGATATGAGATACTCTTTATTAAAGGCTGCGGGTGTTAGAAACATTAAAGAATATAACGCTAAATTCTGTCAGCGTCGATTAAACCCTAAAAAGGGTCACCGATTCCTTCCATACATTGTGTTGGTTATCGACGAATTAGCCGATTTAATGATGACCGCAGGAAAAGAAATAGAAGGACCAATTGCTCGTTTGGCTCAGTTAGCCCGTGCCATTGGTATTCACTTAGTTGTAGCCACACAAAGACCATCCGTAGATGTTATTACGGGTATGATTAAGGCCAATTTCCCTGCTCGGTTATCGTTTAGAGTAACGTCAAAAATTGATTCTAGAACAATTTTAGATGCAGGTGGAGCTGAACAATTAATTGGTATGGGTGATATGCTTTTATCAACGGGCAATGACCTTACACGTTTACAATGTGCATTTATTGATACGGATGAAGTAGAACATCTTTGTGATTTCATCGCTGAGCAAACAGGTTTCCATACCGCATACATGCTCCCTGAGTTTGAGGAAGAACCACCTTCTTCTAAATCAGGTGGTGGTGCCGGAAGTCCAGATGACAGAGATGATTTATTTGAGGAGGCCGCTCGTTTACTGGTAAGACATCAACAAGGTTCTACCTCTTTAATTCAAAGAAAATTAAGTTTGGGGTATAATAGAGCTGGTAGAATCATTGATCAACTAGAGGCTGCCGGTATTGTTGGTCCATTCGAAGGTAGTAAAGCAAGGCAAGTTAATGTAAAATCAGAGATGGAATTAGAATCCCTTCTAGCCACTCTTTAATTTGCCTTTTCTATAGTAATAGGGTATAAAATGTAACTTTTATACCCTATTTTTACGTTAATAGTTAACATGTCAAATTATATTCAGTTCAACAATCAGAAAACGATGAGAAACAAACATATATACAATTCTATTTTATTTATTTTCGCCTTTATCTTATCATCTAACTTTGCGATGGCGCAAAAAGATGAAAAAGCACAAAAAATTCTAGATGATATGAGTAATCATTATATGAGTTTATCTTCATTTAGTGCGGATATTCATCAAGAAATGATTTCTATTAATGATGGAAAAATGGGCGACCTTGATATTAAAGCAATTATTGCGGGAAATAAATATCAGATGCATTTAGAAGGTCAGGTGATTTACAGCGATGCAAAAACTGTATATCGTTATGATCAAGAAATGGAAGAAGTAACCATTGAAGAGGCAGATACTGAAGGTGAATTAGCAAGTTCACCAGCTGAAATCTATCAATTATATAAAAAGAACTTTAAGTACCTATATACAGGTCAAGAAGGTGGATATGATATTGTAGACCTTTCTCCAGAAAAAGGTGCTGATATTAATTTCTTTAGAATAAGAATGTATATCAAACCTGGATCACACGAATTGGTAAAGTGGGAAATGTTCGAAAAAGGAAATCAAAACAAATACGTTTATACTGTAAGTAACTTTAAGAAGAATATTGCAGTAACAGACAACGATTTCAAATTTGACACTTCAAAGCACCCAGATGTTGAAGTAGTTGATTTGAGATAATTAAGACAACACTCTAATGAGAAGCTGTTTCATTTTAATGGAACAGCTTTTTTTATATTCTAATCAATCCTCCCAATTGCATTATTTATAGAATTATCTATACACTTCAAATAACTATCAAAATAATTCATATAGATATAATAAATCAGTGCTTTGTTAATTTAGTTTAAAAGGATTTTATATTAAGTTCACAATCAAATTAAACTAGTTTTTCAATCTTTTTATTTTTTTCATGCAATTCAATCGAAAACTACTACTTACGGCTTTACTTGGAGCTACACTATTTTCATGTACTAAAGAAGAAGTAGAAACTCCACTTTCGCTTTCTGAAGACGACCTACCTTCTTTATCAATAGCCGAAAAAGACTACCTTAGAGGTAATGACACCCTAGAGATCGACCTAGGAGAATACGCAAACGAACAGATTTCAATTGTTGATATTCAAGTATCAGCAGATGGAAAAACCTTGAACATTGATCAAACGACAACGGATAATAATCTTCAAATTGTATTTGATTCAAAACAGCTTAATGAGGGTGAGAATAATGTAACTATTAAAGTTTCTTTAAATAGTGATTTAGAATTACCATCCACTTCTTTATCTCAAGATATTTTAGTCGAAGTGGATAATTACCTGCCGCTTATGTTTATTGAAGAGGGTTTCATCCAAGTTGAAGATGTTGAACTTTCTGGTGAAGATGAAAGTATCGATCTTGAATGGATTCAACGATTTTTTAACAAAGAAGAAAGTTTTCTAGTACTTGATGAAAACTTTAACCAAGTAACTGAAATTTATAAAGCTGATGGCAAAGAGTTTAATAAAGTTTATGAAATCCCTGAAAATGCAGAAGGTCAAAACTTTATGATTTATCGAATTCAAAGTTCAGAGAAATATGAATACAGTAAATATCTTGGAGAAGTTCTAGCTGATCAATATGAAGATGAAAGAGTAGTTAATATAATTCCTTTCCATAGTCAAGGTGATGAATTCCGTTTAGAAGCTAATCACTTTCAATTCGATGAAAGAAATGAAAGAAATGTAGTCCTAGCTATTAAAAATGCTGATTTTGGTGAACTTAATGTAATATTAAATCGTCAACATGTTATTTCATACGATGATGATTACACCTATTACTCACTTGAAATAAAAGATGCTTACCATTATTTTGAAAATAATTTTGCTTTCACTAATAATACTGTTTTGATTAAAGATAATTCTGATAACCAAGGAATTAAAGTAGATCTTGATCAATTAAACGAAGGAGACACGATAGTAGTAAGTAAAGATTTATTAAGTGAGCCTATTGCTAAAGAATTGAATGATGATGTTGTGGGACTATATCAATGCTTTGAATATAATGACCTTTTGCTTCGTGATAATATTTTTTGTGAGAAGAATGGTAATGCTTTTATAGTTTATAAATTCTTAAATCATGAAGATTCTGAAATCTCTTATTTTGGAGAAACAAAAGTAAGTCCTGAAGTAAATAATAATTCTTCATTCTTTTCTCTTGTAAATTCTTTAGATCAAAGCTTCACAAAACCTCTTGATTTTTCTTTACAAGACTATGAAATCACAGATGATTATATTGCATTAAACCCTTTCAATTATGATACTCCTTTGAACATTTATAATTCAGTTCATTTAGTAATTCAAGATGAAACTATCGGTAATACTATATATAAAAATTATATAAGATGTAGTGGTCGTGATAATGTTAGAGTGGTCGTACCTTTAAAATTTGACTTTGAGGGTTTTGAGGAAATTAATTCAGGGAAATTTAAAGATTTCTTTTCTAATAATATTGAAAAAGTAGGATTCGTTACTTCTACTAACTTTTTAACATCATTAGAAATAAATTCATTCTCTATCTATTCTCAAAAGGATTTATAGAAAGTAACTTATAATCAAAAAGGCAATCTCTTTTTATATTATTTAAAAGAGATTGCCTTTTTTCATTTTTCTAAATTACTTCCACAAATAATCCAAAGTATAAGGACTTCCTCCATCGGTAAAGATAGTTCCATCTACAAAACGATATTTCTCGTTAAGTAAAGATATTTCTCTCAAATCCCATGGAGTTAATTGTATATTCAGAGCATCTAAGTTTTGTTGTAACCTATGTTCATGTACAGATTTTGGTATAGCTACCGTCTCTCTTCTATTCGCCCAAGCCAACATGATTTGAGCTGTTGAAGCATCGTGTTTTTCGGCAATTTCTTTCAGTACCTCGTTTTCTAATAATATTGGAGGGTGTACACCATCTTTTTCCTGTAAACTATCTTTGGAACCTAAAGGTGAATAGGCAGTCAATATTATTCCATGAGCATCCGCATACTCCATCATCGTTCTTTGTTGATTTAATGGATGCATTTCGATCTGATTCACTACCGGTTTGATTCTGCAGTTTGATAATATCAATTCCAAGTTGGTAACTCCAAAATTAGAGACACCAATAGAAACAGTTTTACAAGCATCTACTAATGCCTCCATTGCTTCCCATGTTTCTAAAATAGGTGCCTGTTCAGAAGTAAGAAACTCTTCTTCTTTCTGAGTAAACTTCACTCCATTCTTGTAAGCAATAGGCCAATGAATTAAATAAAGGTCTAGATAATCTAACTTAAGGTCAGATAATGTTTGAGCCAAAGCCTTTGGAACATCATCCTTTAGATGTGAATCATTCCAAAGTTTACCTGTAATAAATAAGTCTTCTCTTTTTACCAACCCCTCATCAATACACTCTTTAATTGCATTACCTACTTCAGGTTCATTTTCGTAGATCGCCGCACAATCTATGTGACGGTATCCTAGTTTTATTGCTTTTTTTACAGCATCGTATACTTCTCCTGGTTTTGATTTCCATGTACCCAAACCGATGCTGGGAATAGTTTTGCCATTGTTTAATTTAAATGATTTGCTCATGTTAAATAGTTATTTGGTTGGTATTTGGTAACTGTTGGTTACTTATTAGAGGTATGTTTATATATACTTTATGTGTAGGATAGATAAGTTTATTACTCCCTAGTAACCTATCATTATTTTACTGTACTGAATATACAATTAATAAAAGGTTATTAAAAGGTAATTCTTTAAAATGTGATGCAACCTTTTTAGTTTTTTACGAGTCTTTCAATTAAACTTTCAGTCTATTGAAAATCATTTTTAATTACACAGTTAAATTTGTATTTTTAATATTCTTAATATAACTCTCTTATACTACATATCATGGCTAAACTAATTATTCAGGATCTCAATAAAATCTATAGTAACGGAGTTCATGCATTAAATAATATCAATTTGACTATTGATAATGGCATGTTCGGATTATTAGGTCCCAACGGTGCTGGCAAGTCCTCTTTGATGCGTACTTTAGCAACCCTTCAAACTCCTGACAGTGGTTCCATTACATTAAATGGATTAGATATTCTGAAAAATCAAGATCAACTACGACAAATTCTAGGTTATCTCCCTCAAGAGTTTGGCGTTTACCCAAGAATTACGGCTGAAGAATTACTCGATCATTTGGCAATTCTAAAAGGAATCACCCAAAAGAAAGAAAGAAAAGATTTGGTCGACTTCCTTCTGAATAAGGTGAACCTTTATGAACACAAAAATAAAGCTGTAAAAGGATTTTCTGGCGGTATGAAACAAAGAGTGGGTATTGCCCAAGCTTTAATTGGAGACCCAAAAATAATTATTGTTGATGAACCTACTGCAGGCTTAGACCCTGGAGAAAGAAATCGTTTTCATAATTTATTAGCTGATGTTGGTGATAGTGCTGTGGTCATCCTATCTACCCATATTGTCGACGATGTTCGAGAATTATGTACTGACATGGCCATCATGAGTCATGGTGAAATTGTATATAACGGTTCTCCAGAAAATGTAATCAGTGAATTAGAGGGATTGGTTTGGCAAAAAACAATTGCTCGAAATGAATTAGAAGAATATAACAGTAACTATAAAATCATTTCTAATAAAATGGTGGGTGGTAAAACTGTTATTCACATACTAAGCAATTTAGATCCTTCTAACGGTTTTGTTCAAGTAGAACCCGACTTGGAAGACGTATTCTTTACCAAAACATCATTAACTCCTCAGACTCAAGAACTATAATTTATGTTTGCAGAATTTTTTAAAAAAGAGGTTGTTAGTGCTTTCAAACAACCTATGATCTATATATTCTTATTTGTTGTGACCTTGCTTTGTTTCGGAGCAACTGCATCAGATAAAGTAATGATTGGAGGTGCTATAGGAAATATACATTCTAACTCCCCAACAGTAGTTATTAATTTCACTTTAATCTTAAGTATTTTCGGTATTCTGTTTGCCACTGCATTTTTTAATAATGCAGCTTTAAGAGACTTTAATAGCGGGTTTAACGAAATAATGTTTTCTGCTCCAATTAATAAAAGAGATTATTTCTTTGGACGTTTTTTAGGAGCTTTACTTCTCTCTACAGTACCTCTACTAGGTGTTGCCTTAGGTATTTTATTAGGCAGTATTATTGGACCAATTTTCGATTGGACCGATCCCGAAAAATTTGGACCTACACCTTGGTTAGCCTTCCTTTGGTCATATTTTGTGATCATTCTTCCAAATATGCTCATTTCTGGAGCCATCATTTTTGGATTATCTACTCAATTTAGATCAACAACTATTTCATTTGTTGGTGCCGTTATCATTTTTGTGGGGTACATTATTGGAACAACTTACAGCTCTGATTTAGAGAATGAACAATTGGCTGCATTGATCGATATTTTTGGTTTATCAGCCATCAACTTAGAAACGAAGTACTATACACCAGTTGAAAAGAATACATTAATTCCTGCTATAACATCAATTATAAGTTTGAACCGTATTATTTGGGTGGGTATCAGTTTCTCTATCATAGGACTGTTCTATAAACTTTTCTCTTTTGAAGTTAGAAAGAAAATTAAAAAAGAAAAGGTCGCTGTTGTTGAAAAGAAAATTGATTTCATCAAACCAAAACTTAATCATCAATTTACAAGTAAGACAGATTGGGTGCAATTCATTAGTTTTCTGAAAATCAATTTCAAGAATATCATGAAGAGCAACACTTTCAAAATCCTTTTAATTTGTAGCTTGATAATGATTCTTGCTGATTTATTAGAAGGATATGAATATTATGGTCTTCAATCCTATCCTGTAACTTATAAAATACTTGATTCTATAGGTAATAACTCTGGATTATTTATTACAATTATTATCATTTTCTATAGTGGAGAACTGATATGGCAAAGTAGAGAAACGAATATCAACGAAGTTATTGACTCTACCCCTCACTCTAGTTTTTTATCGTTATTGGCCAATATTATCGCTATCGTAGGCAGTATCTGTATACTATATTTCATCAATTGTTTCATAGGAATTCTATATCAATTAGGTAATGGATTTACCAACATCAAATTAGATGTTTATTTTATTGATTTTATTCTATTGAAGCTTCCAGAAATGATCACACTTACATTAGTGTGTACATTTATTCATGTGCTTATCAACCATAAATATATTGGTTATGGTGCCTCGGTACTCCTTTTGATAGGATCTAACATCATTTTCTCTATAATGGATATTCAATCCAATATGTTGAAAATTGCTTCTGCACCTTACATTATGTATTCAGATATGAACGGGTTTGGCCCCAATGTAGACGCAGTAATATGGTTTAATATGTATTGGGTATTTTTCGGAATACTTCTACTTTTATTGGGCAGTTTGATGTGGACAAGAGGCACCTCGAATTCATTTAAATATCGTCTTAAAAATATATCGAATAATCTAGATACTAGTTATATCGGAGCACTCGGTTTAGTTGGTTTAATATGGATCGGTTTGGCAGGTAACATTTACTACAACACCAAAGTATTGAACTCGTACAAATCCTCTGATGAGAATTACGAACAACAAGCAGAGTATGAGAAAAAGTATAAAAAATACGAAGGTGTTGCACAACCGGTGCTTACTGATATACATCATAATATCAGTATTTACCCTAAAGAAGGGAATGTATATACAGTCAACAATCTTACTTTAAAAAATAAGTCGAAAGAAGCAATTGATTCTCTATTCTTTGTCGTCGATGAAAAATGGAAGGTTGAATTTTTAATTAGCAATGCTGAAGAATCGTTTTTTGATGAAGAAATTGGGTTCAAGAAATTTGCATTGAAGAAACCACTAATGCCTGGTGATACATTAAAAATGACCATTAAATCTAATTTCATACAAGAAGGTTTTCAAAATGGATCTGCTAGTACAAAAGTAGTAGAGAATGGAACTTTTATTAATAATTTCGATATTCTCCCCGTTTTTGGTTACTCCAATTATTTTGAAATATCAGATAAATATAAAAGAAGAGAATACAACCTTCCACCTAGGGATAGAACACCAAAGCTTACAGAAGATAATAACCACGATTTGTGTTTTAAAAATTACTTATCGCGAGGAAATGCTGATTGGGTTAATATCACAACAACCATTTCCACTTCTGAAGATCAAATTGCCATCGCTCCAGGTTCTTTAACTAGAAAATGGAAACAGAATGGACGTAATTATTATAATTATGAGGTGGACCACATTTCACAAGCTTTTGCTTCTTTTGTCTCAGCTAGATTTGAGATTGCGAAGAAAGAGTGGAATGGAATCGACCTAGAGGTGTATTATATAAAGGAACACGAAGTAAATGTACCTAAGATGTTAAGTGCAATGGAGCGCTCCTTAAAGTATTATACAGAGAATTTTGGCCCATATTATCATAATCAAGCTAGAATTATTGAATTCCCAAGGTATGCCACTTTTGCACAAGCATTCCCTGGAACAATGCCTTATTCAGAAGCCTTTGGATTTATCACCAATTTAGAAGATGAAGAAGAAAACAATATCATAGATGCTGTTATTGCTCACGAAATGGCACATCAATGGTGGGCTCATCAAGAAATCAGTGCTGATATGCAAGGCTCTACTATGTTGACTGAATCTTTTGCAGAATATTCAGCTTTAATGGTGATGAAACAAAATAACGATGACGTCAAGATGAAAAATTTCTTGAAGTACAATATGAACCGTTATTTAAGAGGACGTTCAGTAGAACAAGAAAAGGAAATGCCATTGTACAAAGTGGAAAATCAAGGATACATTCACTACGGTAAAGGCTCATTGATAATGTATGCATTGCAAGATTATATTGGAGAGGATAGTGTGAATGCAACCTTAAAGGAATTTCTTACAGAATTTAGATATAAGGAACCTCCATATCCAACTTCTTTAGATTACTTAAACCTTCTAGAAAACAAAGTACCGGATTCTTTGAATTATCTAGTAAATGATTGGTTCAAGGAAATCACTTTATACGATTACCGCTTAACCAATGCCGAAATGTTTGAGGAAGATTCCATTTTCACATATGTGATAGATATTGAAGCCAAAAAATTTCATTCTGATTCTCTTGGAAATGAAAAAGAGGCTACATTAGATGATTGGGTAGATGTCGGTTTATATGCTGATGCAGAGGAGAAAGATCTTATTTATGTTGAACGCATAAAATTAGATAAGAATCAAACGCAAATTCAGATAAAATCAGATAAAAAAGCCGTTAAAGCCAGTGTTGATCCTAAACGTATTCTTATCGAAAGAATATATGATGACAACACAGCAAAAATCAATAGTAAAAGCTAATTGATGGTATTTAATAAAGTTCTTTTTGAGCTAAAAAGAGATTGAAATGTGGAAATAGAGTTAAGAGTAATTGATTTTGTAAATTATAAGATTCATATACTTATTTTATGCAAAGTTATTTTATTTCATTACTCACAATTGTACTATTTTCTACTTCAATCTCCTTAGCTCAAAAAAGAGAATTGCATGGTAGAGAAGAAGCCCATGGGGAATTAAAACATCACCGCTTATCTGTTATTTGGGGGCATGCATATGTCCCAAAAGCATTTTCCAACCCAGATAAACCTCAAACACTAATTATACCTACTATAGGGTTAGACTATGAATATTTTTTCTCACACAAATTTGCTATCGGTCTTTCAAATGAATTGGAACTATCCAATTATGTTGTGGAAACTAGGCATCATACTGAAGAAGTAGAAAGAGAGTATGCCTATGTAGGAGCCATATTAGCTATGTATGAAGTGTCTCACCTTTTGATAATTGGTATTGGTCCCGGTATTGAAATAGAAAAAAATCATAATTTCTTTGTTGGTAAAATTACTGTAGAAAGAGAATTTCCAATTATGGGTGAAGGCGGTTGGGATGTTACCCCAGTATTATCATACGAATTAAAATCTAGCCATGGACATGGTATTTACGACGCTTTTACATTTGGTATTGGTATCGGAAAACGTTTTTAATAAAAAGCCTCATGCATTAAGAGTATAAATCTTAAAACATGAGGCTTTTATATATTTACCAGAGGTATTTCCTTAGAAATTCACCTGCATTTGTAATCTTAATAAGTTACCAGCTTGATCGTTTACTGGATTTTTAGAATCTACATACGATCTGTTTGCAATAGTGTACATTGCTACAAATTCAAACGCTCTATTTGGTTGCCACTCTACACCAATTTCCCAATCATCAACCTTATAGCTTCTCGCGTCTAATTCAAACTTCTTACCACCATCATAATTAATGTATCTAACAAAAGGGAAGAATGTATGATGATCGTAATTGATTTTAGCGAAAACCATCCCATAGAAACCAAATAAGTTCTTTTCCTTAATCACATTCTCTGCAGCATCGTACTCTGGTCCAACACCATAATTTGCTTCAAATTGGAAACCAATTGGTTGAGGGTAGTATACAAATGTAGCACCTACTCTTGAATCATTAAAATTATAACCTGCTGCTTCAACTAGTTCACTTTTACCATTGTTACTCACTTCTGCCATCATTCCATCTGTTACATTTGGTAAGATATATTTACCTGTATAAGCATGAGCAGAAACTTCAATAATCTGATTGTTTGCTAATTGAAATGGCCATGAGGCTCTACCAACAACATGTAGGTTATCGTTAGCGTCTGGCGTATTAATACCTTGTCCGTTAAAAGCACCTAACGCGAATGTACCATAGTTTCCAGAGTGCTTAAGGTTATTTTCTTTCATATAGTTATATATCTTTCTCACTTTTTGAGGAGTGTGATATAAAACTGCCATCAAATCACGTTCATTTGGCAATGCAGAGTTAATAGCGTCCGTACGGTCTAGAGGCATACGGAATTGAGAAGATTGCATGTTTTCATAACCGAAAGGTACTTTAGACTGACCAACTCTAATCCATGTTGACCTATGATGATCGAAATAAACATCCATGTATGCGTCTCTTAAAGATGGTGCTCCAGCAAAATCAGCTTGCATGTACATGTATACATTGTCTAACAACCATCCACTAACCTTAAGACGTACACGTCTAAGAGATATACCTTTATCAGCCCCCCAATTCTTATCCATTTGAGGTACTTCTAAATCAGGGTTTGTTTCAAACAGTCCGTTGTAACGAGCTTGAATGTAACCACTTACTTTAATTCTATCAGTCCAGCTTTTTGGCAATGACTGTTGAATAAGTCCTTCACCATCTTGATCTAAGTCTAATGCTGCAGAATCAATCAGGATTTCTTCATTTTCAAAGTTATCTTGAGCATATAAGCTCATAGACGACATAGCGAATAGCATCACCAATAGTAGTGATATATGCGATTTCATAAAAGATTTTATTTGTTTGTAGTATGCGTATGCGATTGTGATGCAAGTATAGAGGTCGTGATTGGTAAAAAATATAGAAATCAATAACTTAACATTAAGTTCATATTAGATAAACACTACGTAAACATTTAAGCCATTTAAGTTTACTCAGTGTTACATGCATTAATACTCATTAAGAAATTGTATATTTTTAAGAAATATATAGATATTTTAAATGTTATTTTCACCCTTTTTATAAAACCTAAACAGTCGATTGTTCTGTTTTGTAAACACATACTACAGTGTAATATAAAGTAGACTTTTTATTCAATTTATTATATAAGAGAAAGGTATATAAAAAATGGGTTACCGAAAATTCAGTAACCCATTAATTAGAAATCGATTTATATCAGATAGTCTTTATAGACTAAACATTTGCTTTTACTTTAGGAGCCCCTTCAAGAATAGATTTATCTTCTAAACCTTCTTCAAATTTCTTAAAGTTATCCACAAACTTATTCGCTAATTTTTCAGCTGTTTCGTCATAGCCTTCGAACCCGTTAGCAATCCAAGATGCTCTTGCATCAAGTGCTTCTGCAGGAACACCTTCTACAACTTGTGGAACTTGTACTCCGAATACTGGGTGCTCAACGAATTCAACATTATCTAGTTTACCTTCTAAGGCAGCAGTAATCATCGCACGAGTATACTTCAATTTAGTACGACCCACTTTGTCAGATGGACCATTAGACCAACCTGTATTAATTAACCAAATGTTTGTATTGTGCTCTGTCATCTTCTCTCCTAGTTTCATAGCATAAACAGATGGATGAAGTGGCATAAATGGAGCTCCAAAACAAGCTGAGAAAGTTGGTGTTGGCTCTGTAACACCCGCCTCGGTACCTGCTACTTTTGCAGTATACCCTGACATAAAGTGATACATGGCTTGCTCTTTCGTTAACCTAGAGATGGCAGGTAATACACCGTAAGCATCACAAGTTAGGAAGAATATATTTTTAGGGTGTGTTTCTGAAACAGAAGGTATCTTAGCATTTTCAATGTGACTGATAGGATAAGATACACGTGTATTTTCAGTTACAGTTACATTGGTGTAATCCACTACAGATGTACCAGGGAAGAAACGAGTATTCTCTAAAGTTGCACCAAACTTGATCGCATCCCAAATTTCTGGCTCGTTTTCTCTAGTTAAGTCGATAGTTTTAGCATAACAACCTCCTTCGAAATTGTAAATACCATTATCTGACCAACCGTGCTCATCATCACCGATTAGGTTACGGTTAGGATCTGCAGATAAAGTTGTTTTACCAGTACCTGATAAACCGAAGAATACAGCTGAATCGCCATTTACTCCTTCGTTAGCAGAACAGTGCATTGGTAATACATTTTGATCTACTAATAACGCATTAAGTACTGAGAATATACCTTTTTTGATTTCACCAGTGTAACGAGAACCACCAACTAAAGCTGATTTCTCTTCGAAGTTAAGGATAGAGAAGTTTCCTTGGCGAGTACCATCAATTGCTGGATTAGCATTGTACTCAGGAGCTTGCAATACCACATAATCTGGCTCTCCGAAAGATCTAAGTTCCTCGTCTGTTGGAACAATAAACATGTTGTTTACAAAGTGAGATACAGAAGCCAAAGGAGTAATTACTCTTACTTTGATTCTGTATGCTGGATCTGCACCCGCATACACATTGTTTACGTATAATTTTTGATTATCTACTAAATAGTCCACCATCTTGTGTGCTAGACCATCGAATTTATCTTGTGGGAATGGTTTATTGATATTCCCCCACCACACTCTGTCTTTAGTGTAATTATCTTCTACAATAAAACGGTCTTGGGGAGAACGGCCTGTAAATTTACCAGTGTCGCACATAATTGCACCTGTAGAGTTAAGAACACCCTCTCCGTTTTTAATTGCTTCTGCAACTAATTGTGCAATTGACAAGTCTGTGTTTACTTGTTTCGACTCTGCTAAAAGTTTACTGGCTAATTTGTGTGTATTTGTCATTGTATTGGTTAATGTACTACAACTATCATATTGAAAAAATCCAATACCATAAAGTAGTGTGTTAAATATAAAATGTTGTTTATGTGCTTTCGTTGTTTTCGAAATACCTAGGTTATTTGTGCTAATCGATTATATACAAACCTAAGCATATTGATAAAGTGTCAGAATGACTTTTGTCAATAAGTATTAAAAACTTAATCATCATTATATAATGACTATTTACAAATCATTCATAATAACTTAATATACAGCGTTTTATATGATTAGAGATTAAAACAGATGATGAGATTTTAGGATGAATTCTATTCAAAAACATTTAATAATGAAAAAATTAATGAATTGGGACACTCAAATGTATAAATTACACTTTTTAATACAAAAGTTTTTTTGATTATTTTTTCGTTTTTCTTCTAAAAAGACAATTTATAGATATAATACAACAACATTAGTCACTGAATAGTAATGATTCTCATCCAAATAATATTTTGTATATCATTAAAGAATAAATGAATTCTTATCATTTAGATAGAAAGTTGTTTATATTGAACGCCTATTGAGAACATTTAACTATAAAATGGAAAACCATCGAAAAATTAATGTATCGTCTGAAGTTGGTACATTAGAACGACTATTAATTCACAGTCCTGATGAAGGGATCGGCAAAGTGATTCCTACTAAGGCACAAGATTGGCTATTTGAAGATATCATACATGTAGACACAATGAGAAAAAAGGAGTATGATTTATATCTGAAAATCTTACTCTACTTTCTAGATTATGAAAACATTCATCCGAGAATTAACGAAATTGATTCTAAGGAAGCACAAAGACATTTTTACAAACCAGACAAGGAGAATTACTTTGCTTCAGACAAAGTAATAGAACCCCAACATCTACTTGCACATTTATTAGACAACAAAGACCTTAGACAAAGGATGATTGCTTCTATCTGTGCACATGAGGGTACTGCTTACTCCTTACAATCTGAGTTAATGGAACTAGAAAGTTCTGTATTGGCTCGAGTGATGATTTCTGGAATCTTGCCAGATAAACGTATGATCTTCCCTCCTGTTCCTAACTTTATTTTCACAAGGGATATAGGTATCACGGTGAATGATCATATACTTCTAAACAAGCCTAAGAAAAAAGCCCGTACTAGAGAGTCGATTATTATGAAGTATATCTTCTTTAATCATCCAATGTTTGAAGCCTATACAAATAATATCATTGAAATTAACGATCCTGAAGATTTCTTCTTATTGGACGAAGAGGAACAAGAGAAAAAGCTTGTCACTATTGAAGGTGGTGATGTAATGATGGTGGCTCCTAATCATTTATTGGTTGGGGTGAGTGAGAGAACCTCCATTCATGCAGCAAGTAAAGTGATACGTACGATGCATGAAAGAGATATTGTAGAAAAAGTAACGATCGTTAAAATACCTGCTAAAAGAGCCTACATGCATATAGATACTACTTTTACTCAGGTGAAACGTAATATGTGGGTGATTTTCGGATCTTTCTCTAAAGAAGGTTTAAAACAAGAACAAGGAGATTACATCATGTCTCTTGGTGGATCAAAAAGTGAGAACGAAATCGAGATCCTGCAATACATCAAAGGCAGATCTTACGATGACCCTATCAAATTTGATTACCTAGAAGACTTATTGAACGACATCAGTCAAACTGATTTAAGATCTGAGGAGCCAACACAGTTTATTTATTCTGGTGATAATGAATTTCCGCATGGGCGTAGAGAGCAGTGGACTGACTCTTGTAATGTGTTAGCACTAAAAGAGGGTGTGGTGATTGGTTATGACAGAAATGACAAGACATCAAAAGGTTTCCAGAAACAAGGAATTGAGGTGATCAGAGCAGCAGATTTATTGGATAAATTCAAAAATGAGGAACTTCACCCCTCGGAAGTAAATAATACCTTAATATTATTACCTTCAGCAGAATTATCTAGGGCAAGAGGTGGTTCTCATTGTATGAGTATGCCGCTGCTTAGGACTCCTCTTTGGTAGCAGCTCCCGATCTCATTTGTATCAAATAATAAGTATTTACGATAGCTATAAATGCATTTGATATAATTACGGGCCAAGCCGTTATCATTATTCCATAAGCTACAAAAGCAAGACAAGCTATAGAATTCACAATTCTTAATTGTCTTGTTTTTTTTAACGTAAAAGAAATCATTAAAATTACAGAGGCTACATGCCCAACATATTCTGGATTCATAAAATTATTTATTAATGAAAAAGATCATTCAATCGTTTACTTTATCGATACTTCTCACCTTAAGCTTCAATAGCTTTGCACAAACAGAAACCTACGATCCTTCTGCTGATGCCATGAAGGACATTCAATCAGCTGTAAAAACTGCTTCCAAAGAAGGGAAACATGTTTTTGTAAAGGTCGGTGGTAATTGGTGTGGTTGGTGTAAGAAATATGCCAAATTTACACATGAAGATGCCGAAATTTCAAAACTTATGGAAGATAACTATGTTAAAGTGTTAGTAAATTGGAGTAATGACAACAAAAATCCTGAAGCAATGAAGTATTTGGGAAATCCGCAACGCTTTGGCTATCCTGTTTTTGTTATTTTAGATGGCCATGGGAAAGTGATTCATATTCAAAATTCGGCTTATCTAGAAAGTGGTAAAGGATGTGATAAAAATAAAGTGATGATGTTCTTGAAAGGTTGGACAACAACAGCAATAGATCCTAAGACGTATAATTAAAAAATAGGCAATTGAAGTATTAAGTTTATTTACTTCAGTTAATCATAAAAGAGTTTGATATAACTTTGAGGTTATATAAACCAAGGAGTTATATCAAAATCTACAAACAACCACCTTAAATATATGAAAAACACCCTACTTAAATTCCTTTTATTTTCAAGTATTCCTTTATTAATTTATGCCTGTAAACCTGTAGAAAATTACCCAATGCGTACTGTTATTATTGCTTTTAATTGGGAAAAATGTAATTCATTAGATGGACGCGTAATTGTGTTGGACCGCTACCCACTTGAACCTCCTGTTTATGGAAGTACAAGAAATCTTAAAAGAAATAGTAAAACTGATACTACCACTTATTTAGCAGTAAATTACAGAGGTAACCTCACTTTCGAACGTTATGATAATCCAGAAAACTTCTCCTATGCATCTGTAAAGGAATCTACAGCAATTCCAAGAATTGATACTGTTGAAATTGTTTTATGGGATGTACTAAACACTCAAACGAACTAAACACCATTTTTACCCACTTATCCAATTTCATAACACCACACACTTTATGTTAATATCCACTAATATATTTGATGGTTTTTAGGAGTTTTTAATAAATTAAGCCTGTGAAATTATTACAATGTGTGCAACAGCAATTATTTACGTTTTAAACCTAAGGCTGAATAAAAGCAACTAAATTCTTAAACTTACAACATGGTGGTGACCAATAAATTTTATTTACAATATTTATTAGCAATGTTTTTCTTTATTCCGGTTTCTGTAGAAGCTTTTGGTGATGAAGATGATAAAAAACATACAAAAAACTCAGATACTCATCATGAAAATCATTTTGAGGTAGAGTTATCTTATAATAATGCTAGTCATTTTGAGTTTACAAGTTCTGTTTACTTTGCTCATTTGACGAAGTTTCAGGGTACAGTCGAATTCACGGGACATCATTTTGCGGGATGTTTTGTAAGAGAAATACCTTTGGGACATTCTAAATTCGGTACTTTTGTAGGATTAGGTTCTACTTTTGGCTTTAGCCACGAAGAAGACCAACATTCTGGTTCTGTTCCTCAAACAGATCATGAAGATCACTTAGATTGGTCGGGAAGTTTAATTTTCCAATCGGGCATTGCTTATTCACTAGACAGACATTGGAGTACAGGTTTTACACTTTCTCCAGGTGTTGATTTTGAAACACACCAACCCAACTTTGGGATGACATTCGATTTGGTGTTTGGTTTCTAAGCTTAAAAAAAACTAAAGAAAAACAGTCTATAGAACTGTAGGGTGGTATTATTTGATGGATTAAAAATCAGATAATACCACTTTTTTATAAAGTATCTTAAAACATTGTTTGATAGCTAACATAATATTTTCCTTTACGTTACTTCACTTAGAAAACAATTTTATTGCTATTCTACCTGTTATTCCGGTTACAGGTAATTTATCTCTATACTAAGTTTCAAACCTATGTTTTATTACCGTACATCAATCAAAACTATTTTAACCTTCCTTTTCATTACGGGATCGTTTGCCTGTGCTATAGGTCAAACCGCTCATAATTATACAGATGTTGAACAAGAAGATCTCACTACTAAACACGAGTCTACTACTCAAGTAGAACATCACGAAGAGTTAACTTCCCATGAAGGGAAACATCATAAATATGAATTAGAAATTTCATACAGTAATTCAGGTCATTGGGAGTTTACAGGGTCCATTTATTTTGCTCACCTTACTAAATTCCAAGGTACAGTAGAATTTACAGGTAAACACTTTGCTTCAGTTGTTGTAAGAGAAATTCCAATTGGACATTCAAAATGGGGTACGTTTGTAGGTGTAGGTGGTACATTCGGTTATCATGATAGTCATGACTTCACTGATGAACATTACATTGATGTAGATGTAGAAGATATAACTCATCCAGATGATGTTCCTGTTGAAGACGGGAATCATCGTGAATGGGGAGGTGCTGTCATTGTACAAACTGGACTTGCTTATTCATTAAATAATCATTGGAGTACAGGATTTACACTATCTCCTGGTATAGATGTTCATACTCATCAGCCAACATTTGGGGCTACACTTGATTTAGTATTTGGTTTTTAATACCAAAATAAAAATTTGATACAGAAAGAGGCTATAATTAATTATATAATTATAGCCTCTTTTTGATTGAATCCAGAAACTTGTTTGTTTCAAAAGTACTTATCTCGTACTTTTTCCTTTGTGTTTAAATCTACAGATGTTCATTTCACCTGTTTCATTAAAGTAAGAAGTGTGGATTAACACATCGTTGATTTTGAAATAAACATTCGTGATGTGCTTGGTTTTAACAACCTCGACTAAACTTGCGGTTTTAATTCCTTTTTTGAATTTCGCAACAAGGTCTTCTGATCCTGTATGATACAGGTAATCAGCCTTTCCTTCTGAGTGGATACCAATGTAATCCAGAATAAACGACTTAGCATGTTCTTCTGTGAATACTTTGTTTTTTACTGATGATAGATGCTCATCTGTAAGTTTGTCCAATTCTGTTGCAAATGATGGGGTAATTGCAAGGTAAAGTAATGCCACTAATTGTATTAGGGCTAGGGTAAAGTTTTTCATTGCTAGAAAGAATAAAATAATTTAATAGCTACAAAATGTAACTATCTGCTAGTAATAGGGTTAAAACTACAAAGGTTTGGTCAATGTTAGAGGTAAATGTTCCTTACGTTCACTTTTATTAGGAATTTATTAGATTATAATTCCTTTTTCAACTCTTTAACGACATGAAATACTACTGGACAAGTGATGGTATTTCTAGCGTGGAGTGCCGGTCTTTGGTTAAAACCTTGGTTTTGAGTTAATGGATATTCCCTACAAGCTTTCGGACGTGCCTCATATATTGAACAGTAATTATCGCTTCCAAGAAAAGGACAAGGTTGTTGATTCATCACGTAATCACCTTCGTGATCTACATTTAAATACTGTTCAATCACCTCAGTTTCCTTAATTCTTAAATGCTTACCTATACGTTTTACATCGGTTTGCGTAACTACTGGACTTATCGTTTTACAGCAATTGGCACAGGCTAAACAATCAAACTGTTCAAAAGCTTCTTCGTCCAAGCGATTGACAATTTGATCTATTTGTTTTCCTTTTTTTTGTTTTTTCAAGCGTTGAAGAAAAGTCTTGTGTTCCTTTAATTTCGCTTTAGAATTTTTCTGCCAATCTTCGTATAAATCCATAATTATTCTTGCATTCGGTAGGCGATCATTTTATTCTTTACAATACAATAGACTGTATGATTTGACGCACTATATACCGCAAATTTTACTTTTTTCGCGGGCAAATCTAGGGTATTTTTTTCAGTTGAGTACAATGATTTAAAATGTATTTGATCTTTCTTTAACCAATACATTTTATTGTCGGTAAACCCAATAACTGTTGCTCCTCCAATATCAGTAGGTTCTGATAAAATATTACCCAATAAATCGAAAGTAAATACACCCATTCTTTCCTCTACAACATATAAGTTATTTTGATATTCCCTCATCCAAGTGGGGTTCCAATAACTCGCAGAAAGAATTTGTTCAATCGATACATCTAGGCTGACTTGTTGTTGTTGAGGATAATATTTTTTGAGGCGAAACGATGGTTGGTCGTATACCCATATTCCTCCGTCAGTAGCATTAGTAGCCACGGAAGCATATTCTATCAATTCTTCATCAAATAAATATTCGGATTGTTGAGTGAGCTGTTGGCCTAAAGTTCTGATACCCTGCCAATCGGGAGAAAATAAAACCGTATTGAGCATTGCCCAAGCATCAATTTGAACCTCAGCAGGAGTTGTTGGTGAATAACGACGTACTTCCACATCATCTTTATATTGCATCACGTTTCCTTCATGATCTACAATATAAATAAAGCCCATTCGGTCGATATCTATGGCAGCGACTTCCCCTACTTCTACTTCAAAAAGCTGAGTTTGTGCAAATGTATTTCCTGTTAAGAACAAAAGGCTACTCAAAAGTAAGCAGCTCCACTTTTTCACCGTCGAAAGTAGCGTATTTATATTGAGAGAGCCATTCGCCGGTATTAATATATTTTCCTCCATTGTCGACATCTAGTTCAAGATATAAGTGTCTATGTCCAAATATATAATAATCTCGGTACTCTTCCTTTTGTTTTTCCTGACAATACAACCAAATCCATTCTTTTTCGGGTCCATGGTACTCATGGTCTTTTTCTGCTCCAGCCGCTCTAGATTGTTTTGACCATGTTTGTGCAATGCCCATACCTATGGTTGGATGCAAAAAGCCAAATAACCACTGACACAACGGATTGGCAAACACCTTCTTGATAAACTTGTAAGTATAATCTCCAGGACCTAAACCGTCACCGTGACCGATATGAAACTTCTTACCCCACCATTCTACATCAATCGGTTCTCTAATGACCTCTACACCTAATTCTTTTGGGAAGTAATCAAACATCCACATATCGTGGTTGCCAGTAAAGAAAGTGATGGGTACTCCTCGGTCTCTTAACTCCGCTAGTTTCCCTTGAAACCTCAAGAAACCTTTTGGTACGGCGAATCGATACTCAAACCAAAAATCAAATAAATCGCCTAATAAATAAATATGTTCTGCATCTTCTGCCACCATATCCAACCAACGGCATATCTTCTTTTCTCTTTCAAGACTTGCCTCGTAGGAAGGGGTTCCTAAATGAAAATCGGATGCGAAATATATTTTCTTAGACATAAATTTTATTGATGTATGATTTTGTTCTGAATACAAAACTAACAGTTTCATCAAAAAACTGATATACATTAAGTGTATTTGATGAATAATTACTTTTAATAATTATTATTATATGATTCAATCGATCAAAGTATCTGTTTATTTTTGATATTTGATCATAAATCATCGAAAGATTCAAATGCAGGAAGTATTACCTATTCTTAAAGTGTGGCAATCAAAATTAGGAGGTGAAATAAATAATAACACCTTACTAATTGATAATGATAATTGTATTGGTAAAATAGAAAGTTTCTCCTTTTCTGAAGAAGTTCAAATTTTAAGATTCGACTTTACCAGCAAAAAAGTGATACGTTTTTCTGGTTTAGATTTTAAAGATGATGAGTTTATTCCCATCTTTTTTGAAGAGCCCACCAATAACACCATCGAAAATGGACTTGAACTAATTGAGGGTCAAAAGAAAGAGGAATATGATTTTGACTTACACGGAGCATTCTGCACCAATAGCAAATCAAACCTCACCTTTGATTTTAATACGAAGAAACCCATAAAATTTCTTTCCATCCGATTAACTAAAGACTTATTTCAAAGATTTATTAATAAGTCAGAAGTCCTAACTTCTATGCTGGATTTAAGCCAAGCATTTTATGTTGTCGAAGAATTCAATCAACTTATTGCCGGCTCCTATATGAGAGCAATGAACATCCACAAAGATGAATTATTTAGTGATGAATTAATGTATTCAGTTGGACTTCACTTAGTGACTGCATTTTTCTCTAAATTATCTGAAAGAGAACTAATTACTGATGAGAATAAATACCCTATCAATATTCAAGCAGTGGTTCAAGCAAGAAATCTAATTCGGCTGAATTGGGATAAACAGTACAGTCTCGAAAAATTATCAAAAGAATGTGGGTTGGGAACAAGTCGTTTACGCTTTCTATTTAAACAAACTTTTGGTGTGACTATTCATCAATTTCAAAATGATGTTAAATTAGAACAAGCCCGAAAAATGTTGCTGCAAAATAAATTAAGTATTTACATGATTGCCGTTGAGTTAGGATTTTCAAGTAGTAGTCATTTTGCGGCTGTATTCAAGAAGAAATTCAACATTACTCCTAGTAATTATCAGAAGAAATATTTGAAAAACTAGACAAAATCACTTTTTGATACATCAAAGTCAGTTTTTGATGTATGCACTTTCTACTTACCCGTTTTCATAATCAAAATCAATTTATCAATAGATAAAATAATATGAAAATGGAAACTTTAGAAAGACAATTCGAACAAACAAAGCAAGCATTCCTTGATCAAGCAACACCAAATGTCAATCAAAGAATTGAGCAACTACAATTTCTAAAAGAAGTATTACTTCGATATCAACAAGATATATTTGACTCTTTACACCAAGATTTTGAAGGCAGGAGTGTTCAAGATACTTTGTTGGAATTTCTACCGTGTATCAACAACATCGATTATACCATCGAACACTTACCTGAATGGGTAAAATCTTCTCAAAGAGATCCTGGAGCTCTTTTATCTGGTACTTCCAAGGCTAAAGTAGTCTATCAACCTAAAGGAGTTGTTGGTATTATTAGTACTTGGAACGCGCCCATAATGGTAACTCTAAATCCATTAACCACAGTAATTGCTACAGGGAATAGAGCAATGATCAAAATGAGTGAATTTACTCCTCATTTTAACGCTGTTCTTCGCACAATTTTAGAGGAGGTATTTTATACCAATGAGGTGTGTATTATTGAAGGTGAAGCAGAGGTTGCAGCACAATTTTCTTCTTTACCATTCGATCATATCTTATTTACAGGTTCCTCTACCGTAGGTAAATTAGTGATGAAAGCTGCATCTGAAAACCTGACTCCTGTTACTTTAGAGTTAGGCGGTAAATCCCCAGTATTAATTGATGATACCCAAGAAATTGACCACATTGTTGAGCGAATTATTATTGGGAAAAGTGCCAATAATGGACAACTCTGTATCGCTCCAGATTATGTTTTACTTCCAGAGGATCGATTGGATGAGTTTGTGACTGCTTACAGAAATTATTATCAAAAACTCTTTCCGAAAGGAGTTGATTCTGAAGAGTTGACGTCTGTAATAAATGAAAGACAGTTTAAGAGGGTGCAAGGCTTGATGGAAAACAATGAATCCATCATCCCATGTCATGAAAATGCCTTTGATACTGACCACCATAGAATGGTAACGCATTTAGTCATTGATCCTAGTTTAGATAGCAAAGTGATGAGTGAAGAAGTTTTTGGGCCTTTACTTCCTATCATCACTTATAGAGATATTACCAAAGCACTCCAAATTATTCTTGACCGACCGAAACCGTTAGCTTTATATATTTTTTCTACCCACCAATCCCTCATACAAGAAGTCGAGCAAAACATGTTTTCTGGTGGACTGTGTGTGAATGATACGATTTTCCAAGCGGCCGTTGACGATGCTCCCTTTGGAGGGGTTGGCTTTTCGGGTATGGGACACTACCATGGCATCGAAGGTTTTTATACTTTTTCCCATGCTAAGACAGTCCTTGAAACGGGTGATAATTACCAAATGCAACACCTATTTACTCCTGGGAATAATCCTTTAAAAGACTCTATTTTTCAAACAATAAGTCAATAAGCGATGAAAGTAATAAAAGGAAAAACAGTGCTTATTACTGGTGGAGCTCAAGGAATGGGTAAAGCCTATTTGGATAAAGCGGTAGAGGAAGGTGCAACAAATGTAATTATTTGGGACGTAAATGAGGCTGCAATGCGTAAGGTTGATGAGGAATATAAGTACCATTCCACTCGCGTCTATACTTATAAAGTAGATGTGACTAATACAGGTTTGATATATTCCACTGCTCATGAGGTACTACTTGAAATTGGCCCCGTAGATTTATTAATTAATAATGCAGGTATCGTTGATTCCGACTACTTCCAGGATCAAACCAAAGAAAAAATTGATCTAACAATGCAAATCAACAGTATTGCTCCTATGCATATTGCTCGTGCTTTTATTGAAAGTATGGCTAGCTTAGAGGAAGCGCATATTGTAAACATTGCCTCTGGTGCCGCCTATATCTATTGTCCGAAAATCATTACGTATTGTGCGAGTAAGTGGGCCATTTTGGGTTGGTCGGAAGGTTTAAATGTAGAATTAAAAGAAACCTGTCCATCTATTAAAGTAACTACTGTAACGCCAGGACATATTGATACGGGAATGTTTGACGGAGCCCATTTTTTCTTAATGCCAAAAATCCCTACCGAAGAGATGGTCAATGCTGTTTGGCAAGGTATCAAGAAGAATAAGACGCTTATTTCTAGACCTAAAAGACTGAGTTTCATCCCCGCTTTTAAAGCATTTTTAGGTAGATCAAAATGGAATTGGATTGCTAAGAGATCGGGGTTAAACGATTTCATGGCTCATTAATTAAAGAAAAATTATTCGCATATGTTTTTTAGTAAACACCTTAAACTATTCCTCCTTATTGGAGGGATAGTTACTATGTTGGCCTCCTTTTATTTTATCAATCCCGCACTTGCCTTATCAATGTTCAACAAACTCCCTTATGATGGTAAATATCTATTTATCATCAGACACTGGGGAGTAATGGTAGGTGTTATGGGCTTTATGATTGTACTTTCGGCCTACCTCCCCTCTTGGAGAAAACCCATTATGATTTTCTCATTTATTGAAAAATCGGGAATGGTTTTTCTTTACATCGAGAATTCTTTCCAAACTGAAACAGCATTTTTAAACGCCTACTTTATTCCTTTTGCTTTAACCGATATCCTAATAGTCACCTATACAATTTTCTATTGGAAAGAACTATTAGTCGACAAGCCTTTAATGATTAAATCAATACTTAAAAAATTATGAAGAAAATCTACATTATTCTCCCATTATTTCTGATGCTCTTTTCTGGCTGTAGTTTACTTCAACAGAAAGATCAGATTAATCGACCTAATATTGTTTTAATTATAGCAGATGATCTAGGGTTTAGTGATTTAGGTATCTATGGAAGTGAAATACAAACACCAAACATCGATTTATTAGCATCTTCTGGAGTTCAGTTTACAAATTTCCACGCCGGTGCAGCATGTTCGCCAACAAGAACAATGTTGCTTACTGGAGTAGATAATCACTTGGCTGGTCTTGGAAATATGTTAGAAATTCAATCCGAAAATCAATTGGGTAAATCGGGTTATGAGGGTCATTTAAACCAAAATGTAACCACTATTGCAAGTTGGTTAAATCAAAGTGGTTATCATACGTATATGGCTGGAAAATGGCACTTGGGCAAAATACCTCAAACAAGACCTTATGCTCAAGGTTTTGATCAATCTTTTGCCTTAATGGAAAGCGGAGCTGATAATTGGGAATTAAAATCATATGCTCCTCTTTATCAAGAAATTCATTTTTATGAAAACAAGAAACGCATCAATGAACTACCTGAGGACTATTTTTCATCCGATTATTTCACTTCAAAAGTGATTGAATACATTTCTAAACAAGAAGACAATTCTCCTTTTTTCGCCTACTTAAGTTTTCAGGCCGTTCACATGCCGCATCAAGCGCCAAAATCGTATATTGATAAATATAATGGTGTATACGATAAGGGTTGGGAACAGGTAAGGAGAAACCGTTTACAGAAACAAATAGAGAACAATGTGGTGTTACCTTCCACAACATTAAATGCTACATTTGAAGAAACTACGCAACCTAATTGGAAATTAAGTCCTTGGAACAAACTAAGTGATAGAGAGAAGAAATATAGTGCTAGACAAATGCAAACCTATGCCGGCATGGTCGACAACATGGACTATAATATCGGTCGATTGGTGTCTTATCTTAAAGAAACAGGACAGTATGAAAATACCATTTTCATCTTTATGTCAGATAATGGAGCAGACCCAAATGACCTTTCAAAAAATGAGGCATTTTCCAAATGGTACAAACAGCAATATGAATATGTTTCTATAGACGATTACGATGAAACCTTTTCTCAGATTGGACAAAAAGGATCATATTCTGCTTATGGACCTAATTGGGCTGCCACAGCCAATACTCCCACAAGTTACTTTAAAACATTTTCCAGCGAAGGTGGAATGAGAGTCCCACTAATTATATCTCATCCTAAAGGTTTTAAAAGAAATAAAATAAGTAATGAGTTCATTTATGTGAAAGACATTGCCCCAACTATTTTAGAATTTGCTCAAGTCAATATTGAGCATCAAATAGAAGACAAATTTGAAATCTCTGGGATAAGTCTTCTTGATTACATCCATGGAGATAAAGACTTTGTTCATGAGGAAACCGAATATATTGGATATGAACTCTCTGGAAGTGCTGCCATTTTTAAAGGAGATTTTAAGCTTGCAAATAATCCTGCACCAAAAGGCGATGGCACTTGGAAATTATTCAATATCAAAAATGATCCATCAGAACAAACTGACTTAAGTACCTACTACCCCCAACTCAAAGCGGAAATGCTCATTGCATTTAATAACTATCAAACAGAAAATGGAGTAATTCCAGTACCAAAGGATTACAATCCCATAAAACAGTTAATCATAAACAGTACTAGGTGAGTCTATTAATCACCTAAGTTTTTTTCGATAATAAAACTACTTTTCTTTGAGGAGTAGTTTTTCTTTTTCTGCAAAAATAAGAAAATAAAAAAAGTCAGTCTCCTTAAGGAAACTGACTTTTGTATGTCTTTGGTAAAAAAGCAAAGATAAAAGATTAGAATCTTTTCTCTCTAACTTTAGCAGCCTTACCATAACGACCACGTAAGTAGAATAATCTTGCTCTTCTTACTTTACCTTTTCTCAATACCTCGATCTTGTCGATGTTTGGTGAGTTTAAAGGGAAGATACGCTCTACACCAATACCGTTAGAGATCTTACGTACAGTGAAAGTTTCACCTAAAGAACCCTTGTTACGACGTTGGATAACTGTACCTTGGAACTTTTGAACACGCTCCTTGTTACCCTCTTTAATTTTTACGTATACGTCTACCGTATCACCTGCGCCGAAAGCGGGATGTTTCTCCATGTTGGATGAAAAATCCTTTTCAACTTTTTTAATTAAATCCATTGTTTGATAAAATTTATCGTACAAAATTTTCGAAATGCAAAGATAGAAAAGATAATTTAGAAAAGAAATAAAACTTTGATATTTACTTCGTTAATGAAGCATTATGTTTTTTAAGGTAGCAGGTAGCAGGTAGCAAATTTAACGCTCCTATAAAAAAATATCTTTAGCTAGAACCCATTCTTTGAGTTAGACCACAAAAAGAGGTGGTGCAACCCCTCTTTAATTAACAATTAAGAACTTATTGATTTAATACTATAACTATATCTCAACCACCTCAAGCTACCACTCTTCCCCAAGGAGGGGTGCAACCCCTCCGAGATTCATCGATCCATAGCTATATTCCCATATAGACGTAAGGGCGAATCGCATTCGCCCCAATATTAGACTTCTAATACATTGATAATCAATAAATAAAAGGAAACACCACTTTCCTATCCTTCGGAAAATCATCAAACTTTTTGATATACCACTCGTAATGATCTCTTGCTCTTGGTAACAAATTAGCGAGGGTCCATATCAAGAAACTAAGTGATGCATAGTTAGGTACAATGAGAAAAAAGCCGGTCCATTCTATAATTTCTCCAAATAGGTTGGGAGAAGCTACTTTATCAAATAAAAATCCTTTAGGAATAACGTAATGACTCTCTCCTGGCTTTCTTAATGACAGAAGTATATTATCAGATTTTATATTGATGTACATTCCCAAGATAAAGAGGACTACCCCTACCCAAATCCACCAATCGGTCATCACATTTGTTTCATGGAATGATAAAAATATCCCGTTCAAAGATCCATTGATAATGTTAAAGAAAACAGCGGACGACATGATAATGACGGGCATTTTCTTTTTATTATTTTGCATTCTAAATGGAAAAACACATGCTCTATTATAATAGTGAATGCTCCAAAGAAACATTGCGATATAAGACCAAGAATTAAATATAGGTGTATGATTGCTTCCCCATAAAAAACCAATCCATAAAAATACAGGAGATATTATTTCCATAATAAACCACCCCCAACTATTGGAAATCAAAGGGCCCCAATCTGATCTAGTGTGTCGACCAAAAGGAGCGGTTACTCTACCAAAAAATAAGCATAGAAATGTAATGATTCCTAAAATAATCCATCCATAAGAAATAAAGAAAAAGGTATCGAATGAGGAGAGGGTGTTTAAAAAAATCATGAATATAACTTTGCTTTTAATGTTTGTTATCATGTAAATGTAATAAATATTGAATATACTTATATTGCATTCAGAAGATCACAAAAACTAAATGCATTCGTGAGAACTATGTTCTTACTTAGCTATAATTCGAATTAAAAATAGTAGTCTTGATACAAGAAATCATTACGAAAGATCAGTTCGAGGAGATGTTTAGAGCACAATATCCTAAGCTTTGTGCCTATGCAAATACGTTCCTTAAAGACATGCAAGCATCAGAAGATGTGGTTCATGATGTATTAATTAAGCTTTGGGAACAAAGAGAACAAATTGATATTGACCTCTCTTTAGATGCTTATCTTTTTCGAGCTGTAAGAAATAAATGTCTGAATGTTATTAGACACTCTGAAGTGAAAGAGAATTATAAAGTTCAAATGGAACATAATTCCTCTTCACAACATGTAGAAGAAGACCTTGAAGCTTCAGAATTGGATACTAAAATCCAATCAGCAATACAAAGCATGCCTGATAAAAGGAAGAATATCTTTTTATTAAGCAGGTTTGAAGGGCTCAAGTATTCTGAAATTGCCGATCAATTAAATATTAGTGTGAAGACGGTTGAAAACCAAATGTCGTCCGCTTTAAAGTATTTAAAATCAGAACTTTCCTCATTTATATCTATAATTATCGCATTTTTCATCATTTTTTTTGATTAAAGAATAGGGGGAAAAGAATAATGAGGTGTCATAAAAGTAACTATGGAAGAGAACCAAAAAATAGAAGATATATTAATCGCTAAACACTTGGCAGGTGATATTTCCTTTGAGGAGGAATTACAGCTGGATGCTTGGGTGAAGAAAAGCGAAGAAAACCAACTTCATTTCGAAGGAATGAAAGCGGTTTGGGAAGCAACACAGCCCGGAAAAGTTTCGGCAGCTGTTGATGTGGACAAAGCTTGGAATAAGTTTTCTGAGGAAATTGAGACTAAAAAGGGGAAAACAATTCAGTTTACTCCTTGGCAAATGGTATCGGCGGCTGTTGCTGCAATGCTTGTTATATTTTTCGGAGTACGCTTTTTCCAACAATCCAATACAACGGTTGTGGATGATGTACAACGTTTCGCCACAACTACCTCTACCCTATTGGATACTTTAAATGATGGATCTGTCATCACTTTAAATCAGGAAAGTGCATTGGCCGTACAATCTTTTGATGGTAACTCCAGAGAAATGACTTTGGATGGAGAAGCTTATTTTGAAGTGGCTCACAACGAAGATCAACCATTTATTGTTCATACTAAGTATGGAGACGTTACTGTTTTGGGAACTAAATTCAACGTAAATACTTTAGACAACAAAGTAACAGTTACAGTAACCGATGGACTAGTAAAACTAACCGCTCCAAACAAAAAGTATGTTTTACTTCCAAAAGGGAAACAAGGTATTTACGCTTCAGGACAAGCCGTTCCTCTCAAAAATGAAGTGAATGTAGTCAATGAAATGTTCTGGAAACATCAAAAATTAGAATTTAAAAACGCAGAATTTCAAGAGGTCGTAAAATCAATTGAAAAAGCTTATGATGTGAAAATTGAGGTGAATAACGAAAACCTTTACCATAAAGAAGTTACAAGTTCATTTGACCATGAATCCATAGAGGGTGTTTTACAAGTAATGGAAGCAACCTTAAACTTGAGAGTACAGAAAACAGCAGACAAACAATATTTAATTGATTAATGAAAAACAAGATATTTAGACTATTAACTTTCTTTATTTTCATTTCTACTTCAATAATTGCTGCAGATACTGAAAGTTTATTAAATAGAGTCATAAGCATAAACATAAGAAATGAACCAATAGAGGATGCACTTGAAATTATCAGTGATAAAGGAGGTTTTTTGTTTTCTTACAACTCTTCTATCATCGATAAAAATCAATTGATCTCTAAAAGGATTCAGAACAAAACTATTGAGAATATTCTTTATGATATACTTGGAGATTCCTATGAGTTTAGACAAGTAGGAAATTCTCATATCATCATAAGGGAAGCATTTACACTAACAATTCGCCCTATGGAGGATCGAAAGCGATTAACTCCTGCGGAACAAGAAAGACTTAAAGAAGACATTCCTCTTATAGGTAAAGTACTTGATGAAAAAACAGGTAAAGGAATCGAAAATGTAGTCGTATACGATAGTAGAAGAAAACTACTTACCTTAACTGATTCCACTGGTTATTATCGCTTAGATATTCCTGTCGAACAACTAAATGAAGGGGTCTTTTTTAGAGGTCGTGGGTATTACGATACCATGGTACAATTTGACCCTGACAAAGAAGCCAAGTTTATAAAATACAATGTTAACCTTACTCCTTATCTAGACCAACCTGGCCCTATTGATAAGGATTTTACGCTTACTGCAACAAACCCTCATACTTTAGGTTTAGTTCAGAAATTAGTTCCGACTAAAGTCGATGTTATTTCCAATAATATCGAGCAAGTGGAAACTAGGGTATTTCAATTTACCTTCGTTCCATTTTTAAGCAATACCAATTTCTTAGGTGGTTCTTACGAAAACCGTTTATCAATAAATACATTTGTAGGCTATTCTGCAGGTGTAAAAGGACTTGAAATCGGCGGTTTTGTGAACATCAATCGATTCAATATGAGAGGTATGCAAGTCGGTGGCTTGGTCAATATTGTAGGGGGTAATGTCAACGGTTTTCAAGTAGGCGGTATCTCTAACTATAACCTAGGTAAAGTAAACGGTGTAAACTTTGGTGGTATTCTGAATGTTGCAAAAGACACTGTATTAGGTATACACGTAGGTGGTATTGCCGATTTAACCTTAAAGAAAACAACCGGAATCCAAATTGGAGGTATTGTATCCACCTCTGTCGAGGAAACTAATGGTATTCAAATTGGCGGTATATATTCTTATGCTGAAAAATTCAATGGTATTCAAATAGGTGGTATTACCAACACAACAATAAAAAATTCGAACGGCATGCAGATGTCGGGTATCTACAACTATGGACAAAAACTAAGAGGAATGCAGGTTGCTGGTATTTCAAATACAGTAACTGATACCATTAGTGGTGTTCAATTAGCCGGAATTTACAATTACGCCAAGAATATGAATGGTGTACAAATTGGTTTGGTCAACTCTGCAAAACGAGGAAAGAACGCTTTCCCTATTGGACTTTTTGCGTGGTATGACGATGGGTATCACTCTGCCGGTATAGAAGTAGACGAAACCACTTGGGCCAATTTCTATTTCCGTTCAGGATCAAGAAAGCTGTATAATTACTTTCAAGTGAAATACAACTTTGGAAACGAATACCACCCTGAAGGTATAGGTGTAGGTTATGGCTTTGGTACATTCCTTATGAAAAGATTAAACTTCGAAGCGGGTGCCGTATTTAGCATGACTACAGATTATGATGATTGGACTTCCTTCTATGTAAATACTAAAATTAGATACGTTCAACCTATCGGAAAACACTTCAATATTTTAGTTGGCCCTACAGTAAATTGGAGTCCAGAAATAGATGGAAGAAGAATGACTGTGCCTCCTCACCTTTGGAAAAATGAATTCGAAAGCGGGCCGTTGTGGATATCGGCGAACTTTGGATTGCAGTTTACGTGGTAGGCAAAGTCTGGTGAGGAATATGGTATTCTGATAAAATATTAATACCCTAGGGTTTCTACTCTGGGGTTGTTTTTTTTAAAGTAAGAGGGAATAAGTAATAACTAATAAAGAAAGCTGGCGCAAATGTTAAGCGAAGCGACATTTGTGCCTAATAACGTTAGAGGTCTCCTGATCTCGGTTTTAATTAAGAGTTAGGAATTAGCAGTTAGGAGCTAGGAATTAGGAGTTGCTGAATTTACGCTCCCTCTACATTACGTGAGCACAAGTTTGGAAACATACTCTAGTCATCAAAAAAATCTTATTTAAACCCATACTATCCTTCACGAACCACTAACATTTCACGTTTTTCATTTTTAACTTTTCATTTTTAATTTTAAAAATCGCTATTCACTTTTACCCCTATCTCAACATTTCACATCTCTCATTTTTAACTTTTCATTTTTTCTTAAAAAAATCTGACTTTAAAATAGGGGTAAACCTCTTCCAAAGGGTCATGTTATTGAAAGCACGATAAAAATCCACTTTTAATAAGTTATTTGATGAAAAATAAAAGAAAAAATACCACTTATAGATATCAATCATTATTTGAAATTGCTCAAAAGAATTTCACTAAAGTAGAGAAAGAAGAGTTTCAAAAAACGTATCAATCTATTCTAAAACAAATCGAAATCTGTTCATAACATCTAATTATAAATTGACAAACTAATGAAAAAGCTATATACATACCTATCCATTTTCACGATATTCTTCCTTTCAAGTTGTGGAGTAGTCACTAAAAAAGCTGAGGGACCTATTATTGAAAAACAATTATTCTTAGATGCATTCGAAAGCATTAATGTAAAAGGGTCTATGAATGTTTTTGTGACCTACGGTGAAGAAGTGGAAGTTAGAGTCACAGGAGAAGAAGAAGCAGTAAATTCTTTAAATACTTCTGTATCAGGTAAAAATTGGGATATTCAATTTGGAAGACTTTTTAGTGATCACTCAGTAAAAGTATATATCACCTCTCCATTTTTAAAGAAAGCTTCAATTAGCAGTTCAGGAGATCTTGATATTGATAGAGTGGTCCAACCTTATTTTACAGTTAATTCATCTTCTAGTGGACAAATAAGAATTCAAGATGTTTCAGATGTTTCCGAAGAGTTGAGTGTTAAGACTACTTCGTCTGGAAATATTGAAATCGAAAATGTTACTGCAGAAAAAGTAAATGCAGAGATTAGTAGCAGTGGCAGTATCACATTATATGGTAAGTCACAGCAACTAACGGGTGCACTTTCATCTTCAGGAAGACTAAAAGCTGAAAACCTTGAGGTGGATCATGGTAAATTTACGATCTCATCTTCAGGAAGTGTATATACACATACCAATAAAACTTTAATTGGTCGATTATCATCAAGTGGTAGTTTGTATTACAGAGGTAACCCAAGTTTTGATGTAAACACATCCTCATCGGGAAGTTTGAAAAAAATGGATTAGAAAATAATTCTTTAAAATTGAAGTTATCAACATAGTTTATTCACATATGTTGATAACTTCAATTCATATTACAACAAATGTGAATAACTTATTTGATTTTATACTGTTCCACCATCGACTTAGGAGAAACACCATAAAAGTTTTTAAACGCATCCGAGAATTTTGATAAGCCTTTATAGCCTAAATTTTGTGACACTTCGGTGACAGTCAGCCCTTTCTCTACCAAAAGCTCTCTCGCATTCTGCATTCTCATTTTATTATAAAACTGATATACAGGAACCCCAAATTCGGTTTTAAAATCACGAATCAATTTAGAGCGGCTTAAACCAAACTCCTTGCAGATATCTTCTAATGTAGGAGGATTTGATAAATCACTACAAATATATTCCTTCACCTCAAACATTCTTTTAGTATCTTGACTAGACAAGTTATTTACGTCTTCGAAGTTACGGTTGGACATATGTTTTAACACTTCTCCCACCAAATCGATTGCATTTCCGTAGATTTTAAAATTACGGAATTGGTATTCTTCAGTTTGACTAAAAATGTCATGAAGGGCTTGAGAAATGGTATAATTCACCGGTTCAAACAATAGCCAAGGTTTATCGGATAATAAAAACTCTTTAAAACCTTTAGGTACCTCTTCTAATAACTCTAATATGAATGATTTTTTAACGACTAAACTTACCCACTCTGATTTAATATTTTTTTCTCCAATGTTAGTCAATGAGTTCATAAAGTTTGTGATCACCACCCCTTGATGACTGTCTTTCCCAAATAAAGAAATTGTCTCTTCGTTTTTAAACATATGATGTACCGCCCCGCTTTTGTGGATCACAAAGAATATATAATTTTTCTGTACATCACTGGGTATATGTTCAACACTTACTTTTTCGTTTAAATTACACCTTTGAACGACCAATCTTAATTGATCGAAATGTGTAAATCGATGAAAAAGCACATCGCCTACGCGATTATGTATTTTAAGTACTTTTTCGTTATGCAGCAGTTCTCCTCCTGCCTGATTCATTAATTGTTCAAAGAAAGTGTAGTTATCTTTATGGTCTATCGTATAATGATATTTAATATCTTGATCTGTAGACATAGAGTATTATCAGGGTATGTATATTTGTATTTTAGGTATGTGTCGTAAAATTAAGAATTTCTACAATGAAAGAAGATAAATTAATAGTATTTGATAAAATCATCCATCGAAAACCTAAGAAAAATCCTAAGACTCCTACCGACAAATTAACAAAGCTATGGCAAGAGGTTGAAAAGAAAAACAGAAGAAATAAACGACTTTATAATGATTTTAAATCACTTTTAAAGGAATATAATCAGTTTGTTAGTACCTCTCATAAGACCTATATAGAACAAATTAAATCTACTTTAGAGCATTTATTTTTTATCAAAAAGACGACCACTCTAAGTAATAAGCAATTCGAGATCTATCAATTAATTACTCAAAATTTAATGATGTCTGCTTTATCTTCTCCTTATGTTTATGAAACTAATGTTCACCGCTTAATCCCGGAATATTATCAATCTATAGAAAGTAATCAACACAGTAGAAGTAAATCTCAATTGATGAAAGAGTTGAAGCAAAGTATACTATATGAATTAAAATTCAGATCAAGATCAATCGACAATATAGAAGATTATATTACTGCTCAGGATTGGGAGTATTTGATAGAAAACCCAGATAAAGTGGATGCATTCTACGAAAAAAAAATCGCCCCGATTCTAATAGAAAAAGAAAAAAACAAGGCCATAAAAAGGCATAAAGAAGAAGAAAAATCAGTAACAAAGCGTACAACTATATATATCGATTCTTTAAATAAAATCTATAAAGCCTTGGCAAAAAAATTGCATCCTGATTTGGTACAAGACGATAATGTAAAACAGGATAGGCATCTTAAGATGTCAGAAATTATTAAAGCAAAAAATAACAACGACCTGTTTACACTCATCGTTTTTTATCAGAAATACGTTGCAGATGCAATAAATATTGGTCAACATGAAATAGAGCATATTTTGGAATCCTTGCAATCTAAATCTGATACTTTAGATCGTGAAAAAGAAGAGTTTCTTCATAGTAAGTTAGAGCAATATGTCTTTTCAAACTATACCGGATTACATGGGAATGGAATTCGAAAACATTCTTTGGCTATGAAAGAGAAGTTTCAGAAATCTACTTATCAACTACGACAACTAAAAGATAAAACTTCTTCCGATCACGAATTGAAGCAATATCTACAGACTTTAATGTAATTTTTTTAATAATAAAATCAGCTTGTCAGTTCCCCTTAAAATTGAACATTTAGCAGAAACAGATGAGTTTCTGCCAATAATAAGTAACATTTAATATGTTTATTGGAATTTTAAACTAACAAAAACAGTTTTCTAAGTACTGTAACTATTATTCTATTCAATTTTAGCTGACAACCTAATTTAGATTAGTGTTGTTTAACGTATGCACAATTCAGAAGTAAAAAAAATATTGATCACCGGTCCTGAATCGACAGGGAAAAGTACGTTGGCTCATCAACTTGCAGAGTGGTACGACACTCTTTGGGTGAATGAATATGCAAGAGATTATCTTGAGCAATTAAACCGGCCATATGTACAAAAAGATTTGGTTGTTATCGCTAAAAAGCAATTTGAGATTCAGAATATCAACTTCGAATTGGCCAATCGATTTTTATTCTGCGATACTGGCTTAGAAGTCATCAAAGTATGGTCGGAATTTAAATATCAACAATGTGATTTTTGGATTCTAGATCATTTAGACCAACAAAAATTTGATGCTGTATTTTTAATGGATGTCGATCTGCCATGGGAATATGATGAATACAGAGAAACACCAAACATAGAAACTAGAAAACAGCTACTAGAAAGCTATAAAGAAGAATTAAAAAATACTTATGGAGTATATCACCTCATCAATGGTAACATGATTGAACGATTTGAGAAGATGAAGGACATTTTGCATAAGCTTTAATAAAAAGGGTTGAATCATATTATTAGTCTTGTATGGACGTTTTACTACAACGTCCAAATACGAGAATAATTTTTGATTCAACCCTTTATACTGTATATAAAAATATAATTACGCTACAGGAGCAGTCGCTTTAAATAAAACGGCCTTATCTGTTGTTGTAATTGTATAATCAGCATCTACTAATAAAAGAACAACTTCTCCTCTCTTAATAATTACAGAAGTATCTCCTTCCGTCACTGTCGCCTCTCCTTCAGAAACAATAATAATCTGAGCTGTTTTCGCTACGCTCTTGTAATCATCACCTGCTGAAATAGCTACTCTACTTAATTCAAAGTCAGGAGCTGGAGATTTGTAGATTCTTTCGAAACCATCTTCTTGAAGTTCACCTTTCATAATATTAGGAATAGTTTCCTCGAAAGTAACGTGCTTCAATAATTCAGGTACATCAATATGTTTTGGTGTTAAACCTCCTCTTAATACGTTATCAGAGTTGGCCATTAATTCCATATTCTGACCTTCCATGTAAGCGTGTGGTAAACCTGCATCTTGGAAGATAGCATCTCCGATATCTGCTCTAACAATATTAAAGAAGTAGATCGAATAGATACCTCTATCTAAATCTGCTCCTTCTGGATTTAAAGCTACTGATTTAGCCGTCCAGTAATCAGGAGAAGATTTTTCAATTTTATTTTCGTTATATAATGGCATCACACGGTCAACCAACGAACGAAGTTTTTCGTTAATAGTTTCCGCAGAATATTCCATTACTGTTTTGTATAAACCATAATAACCTTCGGCATCAAAGATCTCTACTAAGTCGTTAAACTCTGGTACAGTCACTAATGTCTCTCTTAATTCAGCTTTTGGTTTGAAACCGTGTAATAACCAGAATTCACTTAACGCTACCATAATTTCTGGTTTATGGTTATCGTCTTTGTAATTTCTATGAGAGGCTGTTACAGGAATACCTTCAGCATTTTCTCTAGCAAAACCTTTTTCAGCTTCTACTTTTGTAGGGTGTACTTGAATTGAAAGCACATCCTTAACATCAAGAACTTTAAATAAGAAAGGTAAACGACCGAATTTATCGTTAATATATTTACCAATAGTAGCCTCTGGATTAGACTTAATCATTTCATTTAAGAATTGATCATCGCCCACTTTCGCTGGAGCATTATCATGTGCGCCCATCCAATATTCTGCATATGGTTGATCTTCTTTCTCAATACCGATCATTTCAGGAATAAAATTGGCACCGCCCCAAGCATAGTTTTGTACTTTTCCTTTAATAGGAAATAATTTTGTAGTAGACATTATTTTGACTGTTGATTTATTTACAATCACTAGAATTGTTATTGTTCTAGCATATAGTTAAGTAGTAATTCTGAATTTGGTGAAAGTTAATTTTGATAATGAGACGAGATGTCCTTATCGAATTAGTCACTGCATTCGGTTGCAAAAATAATAATAATAACGTATCAAACTATTTAACAAAACCTTATAACTCGGAAATATTCTATCGATTTAAAAAATCCTATAATTTAAATTTCATTTCAAATTCTTGATGCTTTGTTAAGTTCCTCAAAAAATAAGAATGGAATAAAGGATTTAAATTTGTTTTTTGGGATATTGAAAATGTAGTTCGTTTTATAATTTCAAATTGATGAGTAAGTACGCCTTATTTCAGTTTAAAGAGTTTTCTGTGAATCAGGAAAAATGTGCAATGAAAATTGGAACAGACGCCATTCTGTTAGGTGCTTGGGCAACAAGTTCTATGGAAAATCCAAAAGTATTAGATATTGGTTGTGGTTCTGGATTAATCAGTTTGATGTTAGCACAGAGATTTAAAGATGCAGAAGTGACAGGGATAGATATTGATGAGGGAGCCTTCGAACAATCGAAAGAAAACTTTATGAATAGTCCTTGGAGTAATCGACTTGATGCTCAAATAGGTGATTTTAGAACCGCTGCTTTTTCTACTTCTTTTGATTTAATAGTTTCCAATCCACCTTATTTTGAAAATGCATTAAAAGCAGAAACAAAAGAACGTAATCTAGCTAGACACACAGATAGTCTTAGTTTACATCAGTTAATCGAAAAGGTAAGTAAATTACTCTCTAACGATGGAACATTTTGTATGGTCTACCCTATCGAGGCTTTGGATGAAATTATTTCTTTAGCAGAATTACATCAATTAAATATTTCTGATTTAAGAATTGTCCATCATAATGCTCACAAAAAAGCGAAACGTTTATTGATTGCTTTACAGAAAAAAGCCATCAATAATAAAATAGAAGGAAAACCTTTTTATATAAGAGCGAATCACAACAACGATTACTCGGAAGAATATCAAAACCTCACCAAAAGTTTTCATCCTTTCCTATGAAAAAAGATAATAAAAGAATCTTGTATTTCGATTCTACAAGTTTCGATCGAACGTATTCTAAACTTCAAAAAGACCTTGGAGGAGAACTTCTTGAGCGTCAATTTATATTGAATGATCCTGAGATTGGACAGATGTATCTAGAGTATTTTGATATAGGAGCACCTTTTCAATTAAGTATTAATTATTGTCATATAACACAAGATCTATATGTAAAGGATACGAATGAATCCGAAACTACTCAATTGTTTATATTATTCATGAGAAAAAACTCTAGCATAAAAATTAGTGATTATGCTAGTGATGAAATGCATTTAGGGGCTAGAGGTGTAAAATACAATATCATGCTTCGTCAGAATCAGAAGGATGTTTTTATTGACATTGATAAAGATGAAGAAATGTTCTGGATTGGCATGAGGATGGACTTGGACAAAATAGGTCCACTTATCAATATTAATAAGAAAGATTCTGATGAGTTTATAGATTACTTATTAAACCAAAACTATTACGAGGAAAGTAATACTGAACTGGAAAGTATTGTTGAAGAACTGTTTCATGCACAAAAACTGACAATTGGAAGAAATGCTATTATTGGAGGACTAGGTCTACAATTAATGGGTAAACTTCTGATAAAGCTATTTGAACATAAAAAAAAGAAGCTAGAGAATAAGATTTCAGAAGAAACCCTCACAAAATATTTCGAGATTAAAGACTATATCTTGAGCGATTATAACAATATACCTACTACCAAGGATATTGCTTTAAAATTCGGTATTGGAGAGACTAAACTAAAAGAAGATTTTAAAAAAGTATTCGATCAATCTATTTTCTCATTTATAACCAGCCATAGAATGATGGATGCTCACCGTTTATTAAGAAGTACCGATGATTTAATTGGTGACATCTCTAAAGAAGTGGGTTATAGTCATTTATCAAAATTCACAGGTGCTTTCAAAAAATATTATGGGTATACACCTTCAGAATTAAGGGGATCGAAGCGAATTAAACATTTTTAATATCATCCGACAAAATTGGTAAACATTACGACCGAATTAGTAAATCCAAACCAAAACATTGCCGTTTTCAGTATTGTGTTTAGAGCAAAACAATAAAATGCTCACCTAATCATAAAAACAAAACTGAGAATATAATGAAATTTTTACACAACTTATCTGCACTTTTCATCGCTATGGTCGTTTTTGCTTCATGCTCAAACAATAACGACGAAGTAGATGCAACTCCAGAATTTGCAACAATCGACATCACAAACGTAGAAGATGGACAGATGTTCACAATTGGAGAAGAGGCCGTTATCGAAACTACCTTATATATCCCTGAAGGTACAATCGAAACACCTCAATTAGTTTTCACTTATGCTGAAACTAATGAAACTGTAACTGTTGACTTAATTGGTCAAATCCCAGAAATTGCAGGTGAACAAACTGTAAACCTTTCTGCTACTATTACACCATCTGCAGCAGGTATGTATGAATTACAAGCACAATTCTATCACTCAAGTGATGCAGAAGGTGCTCAAAATATTATTACATCTGAGGAGTATAATGTTGCTTCAGGCGCATTCCTTCCAGTAGAGTAATCAAAGATTAAAATCAGGGTTATTAAATTATAGTGAATTAAGATATAGACCTAGCAGTATTACTGTCTAGGTCTTTTTTCTTTTTATATCCAAGTAAGTACAGTTGCAATAGAGCTTACTTGTTATAAATAGTATCATTAGGTAAGGACGTTTCATTGAAACGTCCTTTCTTGTATTAGTACGTTCGTTATAGAGAATACAAAGACGAACTTTCCAAGTTGATATTATGTACAGTTATTTTACCTATGTAAAATGTACGGACATTTTACTAAACGCCTCCTCTAGTATTTTTCTACTAAATAAAACCCGCAAGTCGTTACAAAATTTCTTACCCAAGGTATATCTCCTAAAATAGGAATCTTCTTTCTTGGTTTTAATCCAAATTTATACTCATAAATAGGATTGATAAAATAATGAGTTTTCTCTTTCACTTTAAATTGCTGACGTTTACAAATTCTTTCGAAACGCTCTAAAGAAATTCCCGTGGCTTTTATATCCATCAGTTCTTTTACCAACCCTTTACTCACATCTCCATTATCTAAAATGAATTTGTAAAGAAAAGAAGGTAATAAATGATAGTAAGGTAGTTTTGATAGCAATTTGCTTTCAACAATTTGTTGATGACCTCCGAAAGGCATTTGCCAAGGTGGAAAACCGAAAAAGATTTTTCCGTGCTCTTTTAAAAAGGAACGGAAATAATGGATAATTTTTTCCTGATCAGGAATATGTTCGATGACATCTTTAAGAACAATTAAATCGAATTTTTCTCCGAAATCTTTTTCTACATCAATATCATAAACATTCTTACCAATAATTTGTGCCTGACCTTTATCAATAAAGTCTTTTAGAAAAACATTGGCTAACTCCACTCTAGGCATGCTGAGTTCAACACCTACACCAAAACATCCTTTTTCTAAAAAGGCTTTCAGAACGCCACCTTCACCACATCCAACCTCAAGTACTCTTAAATTGGGTGTAATTTTTAGCGATTGCTCAATAAATGGAAGTACATATTTATTGGCATTATCAGTTTGTATATTAAAATAGACTTCTTTGTCCTTATGAAAATCAAAAGCCATTGTTGTTTGTTCTAATTAATTATTTGGAGATACTTCTGTTTCGGTTAAAAACCCAAAATATTCACCAAAGTAAAAGATAGCTATATTCATTATGATCCCCCAAAATACGGCACTCATAAACATATAAGTGATGATTTTTCTCTTTTTTTCTCCAAAAGATAAAGCGATGAGCATACCTATGGGCGGACCAAATAAAATTGGAGTAAAAAATGCCACTCCTTTCATTCCATAATTTTGCCAAATACGAACAATCATACGGTTTCTCTTAGTAAATAGCTTTTTTGATTTACCTCTATTTAACCATAAAAGTAGTTTTTTTCTGGCCTCAGTACCTGCATAAGTAAGTGAAACTACTGTAATCATCATTCCTACAATGGTAAGAATAGTGGTTTCTACAATAGTTAAACCAGCTCCGTAGCCTACAATAGGACCAAAAAGGAACTTTAAAGCACTTGTAATTAAAGTTGATATGTATCTGGTTAAATCCAAGGTATAAATAGTTTACAAAGAAAAAACAAAAGTTACATAGTATAAGATTCTTGTCATAATAAAATTACCATCATTACTTTAAGGAAGTAAATTCTGTCATGACCTTAGGTCTTTAAACTGTTAAATATATGTATATGATAATCAGTTATTAACATAAATCAATAATAATACTAATAACATTTTGTACATTTACGATATAACTAAAAGAAAAAACGATTTAACAAATGGACTTCAGTTTCAAATCATTAATCATAGTGATCACGCTGCTATGCATTAATTTTACTAACACAACTGCTACTGATAGAGTCAAAGAAGCTCACGTTGGTGAGACCACCAATGAATTAATTCTTTCGTTATATCAAAAGGCGAAGTTACAAGATTATGGTTTATCTTTTCAAGCTTTTGCAAAAGGATTAACAGGATATTTAAATCTTTTAAATAAAGGAGAAATAAAAAACACCCGAATTCTAAGTATTGTCGATTTCTCACAGCCTTCCACAAACAAACGTTTATACATTATAGATATCAAAAGAGGAGTTTTATTAATGAACACTCTAGTGGCTCACGGAAGAAATTCAGGAACTTTATATGCTGATAACTTCAGCAACATTTTGAACTCTAAACAATCGAGCTGTGGTTTTTTTAAAGCATCAGAAACCTATTTTGGTAAGTATGGCCTATCTCTAAAGTTAGATGGATTACAAAAAAACATCAACAACAAAGCTAGAGAAAGAGCTATTGTTATCCACCCTGCCAAATATGTATCGGAAACTTTCGTACAACAAAATGGTTACCTCGGACGTAGTTTCGGGTGCCCTGCCCTATCCTATAAAGATCACAAACAAGTAATCAATACTATTAAAGGTGGATCTGTGTTTTTTATCTATTCCAACAAAAATACTTCATCTGATGACAAACTTGACGAAATTCCTAACAACGCTTTAGAGCTACTTTCGAATTATACTTCTTCGACTCCTTCGATGATGGAAAGGGATATTCCTTCGCCGAAACATGAAGTGAGGGGGGAATTAAAAATGAAAAGTTAAAAGTGAAAAACGTGAAATGTTAGATGGTTCGTGGGGGTAGTAAGTACGGGTTTAAATAAGATTTTTTTGATGACTAGAGCATGTTTCCAAACTTGTGCCCACGTAATGTAGAGGGAGCGTAAATTCAGCAACTCTTAGTTCCTCACTTCTAATTCCTAACTTCTTTATCCTAATTTATAAATCGAGGTCGGGAGACCTCTAACGTCTTTAGGCACAAATGTCGCTACGCTTAACATTTGCGCCAGTTTTGCCCCTATTAGTTATTACTTATTCCCTATTACCTTAAATAACATCCGCAGAATGAAAATTCTAGGTTTTCGCAAAACCGCTTAGTTTCTTAGTTCCTTAGTTCCTTAATTCTTTGTTGTATAAAAAAACGAGACAGATTTCTCCATCTCGTTGATAATATTTTAAAAATAATAAACTTCTTTATTTTAGCGATGTAACAGAAAGCCCATCATTTACCACAAACCCAAGTTCTGTCGCTTTCTCCAAATCCTTCTGTGCTTTTTCTTCTTTGCCTAATTTAGAGAATGTCAAAGATCTGAAATATACCAAACGTTTATCCTCTGGATTTAATTTGATAGCCGAGTTAAGGCATTTTAATGCTTTCTTATAGTTCTTCTGATTGTAAGCCACAATACCTTTTACACCGATTAGTTCTGGTGTATCTTTTTGAAGCTTTTCAATCTCTATGATTTTTTGTTGTGCTTTTGCGTTATTCCCCATCACTGCATAGTTGAAACCTAATAACAAGTGAGCAGAAGAATAGTTAGGATATTTATTGATGGCTTTTTCAAGTACATCATTTGATTTGATCAACATCCCTTTTTCCATATAGGCTACGCTTTTACCGTAAAGGTCTACATATTTTGATTTACCGATATTGTCTAACTTTTGGAAATCATGCAAAGCTTCATCGTATTGATTATTCTTAATGAATGCCCATGCTCTTTGATGTAGTACGTATGAAAAGTCAGGATACAAAGCTAGTGCCTTTGAGTAATCCTTCATTCCTTTATTAAATTCTCCTTTCGCCATATATACATCTCCACGGTATGAATATACTTTAGCAGTGTTTGAAGATAGCATAATGGATTGATTTAAGTCGGTTAACGCTAAATCAAAATCTTTCAACAAGAAGTTAACATACCCTCTTTGCTGTAATGCATACCCATATTTAGGTGATAATGCAATGGCTTTTGAGAATGCCTCTTGTGATTCTTTGTATTCTTTCTTGGCTAAATGTGCATTACCTAAAATCGTGTATAAGTAAGCCTCATTTGGATTGATTTCTTTGGCTTTTTCGAGAGTAGCTATACAGTCATCTAATTCTCTGATAGCAAGATTAGATTTTGCTTTCTCTAGTAAAGCTGAATAATAGTTAGGAGTATAAATCAATGCTGAATCAAAGTCTGAAATTGCAGATACATATCTTTTTTGATACGCATGCAATAATCCTCTTTGATAAAAAGCATAACTATATTTAGGAGCTAATTTAACGGCTTTATCAAAATCTTTTTCTGCTTGATGTAGCTTACCTGTTTTTATATTCAACTCTCCTCTTCTACAATGAGCATAAGCATAATTCGGTTGAATTTGGATAGCCCTATTGTAAGCAAAATAGGCATCTTCATAATTTAAGGCATGCACAAAAGTATCTCCTTGTAAGCTTAATAATTTGATATTATCTGGATTTACAATCAATCCTTTATCAATCACTACAATTGCTGAATCAAAACTGTTTTGTTGTACATAGATTTCAGCTAAGTGGGTATAAGCATCAATTAATCCTACCTCAAATAATGTTGCTTTTGAAAAATCTTGTTTGGCTTCCTCAATTTTACCCATACGGAATTCTACCAACGCTCTTCTGTGATAGTACATTCCTACATTTGGCTCTAATTTTAAAACTGTATCAAAATCTGCTAAACTTTTAGGCATGTTGCCAATATTGGAATAGGCCTCTGCTCTAAAAACATAAGCATTGATGTAATTTTCATCTAAATCAATAGCTGCTGAGAAATTATTAATTGCATCGGCATTTTTACCTTTGGCTAGGTCGATGTATCCTTTTAAATAATAACCTGCCGGATGCACCGCATTTAGAGATAATGCTTGATCTACATCTTCACTTGCTTTATCATATTCCCCTTTTGAAATATATAATTTCGCTCTCTCTAAGTAGGCGATATCGTTCATTAAATTGAAATCGATCTCTTTACTAAAAGATGCTATTGCTTTATCTATTTCTCCATTTTGAGATTGTTGCATTGCATCTCCCATCCAATTTTGGGAAAAGGCAACTTGACTTATTAAAAGTAGGGTGGTAAGATATAGAAATAATAATTTCATACAGTTTTGTTTTGAGGTAGGTTATACATTAGTATTAACCCTGTTAGTCGTCTATTCGATGAACTCGTTAATGTTTATTACAATATATTTAACTTACTTTAATTAGGGAAAAGAAAGTTGACGAGTAACTAATTGATCGAGTAAACTACATATTATTTTATTTATTCGTTATTCAGTACAAATTACAATATAGTATTTTTTGGGGAAGATGAGAAGCTTGTATAAGGTTTGGGTGGGTTTAGAATAAAAAGTAGACTGAAGTGATTATTATTATTGGTATTGATTTTCTTTTTGAGCTCTATTAAACAAAAGTTAGTTCTAATAATCAAACCATTCATCTACCATAAATGTGATTGATAAAGCTTCTCTTCATCTTCTGAAAAATCATCTTAATGTTCATTTAATTATCTAGTATTTCTTCCACTTTTTTTATTTTATATAGGTTTAATTTTTAAATCAGTTGAGAACAATTATAAAACAGTTTTAATATTAATATTTTTCATATTAAGAATGCTTTGAAATTCATCATAGTTTAATTTATTTGATCTAATCACCTTTATTTCATTATCATATTTTTTAATTGAATCTGGTAATTCATAGTATTCCATTAATTCAATATCCCATAAACCTACATCACTATATTCATAACTAACTCCTATTGTAGTTTTTATTGTTTCATTTTGATTAAAATAAAAATAATCTATCTCTCTTGAAAGAATACCATAATCACTTTGAATTTGCTTGAACCCATGATAATTTCCAGAATTTATTTCGATAGTATCATTATTAGTCCATTTTTGTGAATTCCAACTAAATTTTCCTTTACACTCCCAATCATTTGGTATAACTGGCACGCCTAATTCTTCCCTTTTTGAATTATAACTTAACCCATAATCTGGTTTTAGATAATAAAAAAATAAAACCGTTAATAGTATTTTTATTACATTTTTGAATGTTTTCATTATTAATCAAATAACGTAATTGAACAATCATAAAACATTGGTGCAGCATTTTAACAGCATCATTTTTTGAATTTCTTAATGATCTTTCAAAACCTAAATATATACATTTATCACTACCTTTACCCAACATCCAATAGTTATCATGAAAAAAGAAATCGAAAATAGAGAGGACATTATAGTATTGGTCAATAGCTTTTACGACAAAGTGAGACAGCACCCTACTTTAGGTCCTTTTTTTAATGAAGAAATCAAAATTAATTGGGATACTCATCTACCTATTATGTACGACTTTTGGGAAAGTAATCTTTTCTCTGTAAATAAATACAAGGGAAACCCCGTAGTAACTCATCAAAGTGTGGATAAGGTAAGTCCGATTGAACAAAAACATTTTGGACATTGGCTGCAGCTTTGGTTCAATACCTTGGATGAACATTTTGAAGGTCAAAATGCAGACACATTAAAGTCGAGAGCAAGAAATATGTCCCATATGTTATTTATGAAAATCTTTCAGGGAAGAATGTAAATCTTGGAATAATTTTAACGAATTGTTCTTCCAACGACATTTTTAAGATAGGTAACTTTGTCAATTCTAATTTTATCTTTAAACTCGTATTGAAATTATGAGAATTAAAGTAAAGACGTACATAAAAACTAGCATTGTCCTTGGCATACTTTCATTTTTTCTTACCCTATACATCAATAGCTATGTAAGTGAGAAAAGTAGTCCGTATATCTTGGAACACGACAACATGACGGTTTCTTGTAAAACTGGGTTACTCCTAGGTACAAGTAACTATCTTAGAAGTGGGGCACCAAACCCTTATTTTACGAACAGAATTGATGCTGCTACTAAACTACTTAAAGAACACGATATTGAATTTGTTATTGTAAGTGGTGATAATAATACCAACGATTATAACGAACCAAAAAAAATGTATCAGGCCTTAGTGAAACAAGGTGTGAATAAAAAAAATATTGTCTTAGACTATGCTGGGTTTAGAACATTAGATTCAGTCATAAGAGCAAAAGAGGTATTTGGTCAAGATCGATTTATTATCATCTCCCAAAAGTTTCATATTGAAAGAGCCATCTTTATTGCAAGATATCATGGCATTGAAGCCTATGGCTATGCTGCGGAAGATGTTCCCTTCGAAAAGGGATATTGGGTAAAATATCGTGAAGTACTCGCTCGAGTAAAAATGATGCTTGATCTCTATGTACTAAAGACCTCTCCTAAGTTTTTAGGGAAGGAAGAAAAAGTGGGGGAAGAATAATCTAAGATGTTCCGTGAGGACGTTTTGGTAAACCTCCGTACATATGAACTTTCTCCAAAACTTCAGAAAATACGCTCATATAAAAAATAGCCATCATTAAAATGATGGCTATTTTTATATTCTCTATGAACCAAATGCCATAGATTTTAATTCGAAGTTAAATCCTTGTGAGATCAACTCGTCGTATTTACCTTCTTCGAAAACATAATAGTAGGCCCCTTTCTTGGACACACCTTTTTGTTTTTCGTCTAATTTTTTAAGTAACCCAGTAGCTAAAATTTTCTTTCTGAAGTTACGCTTATCGAATTGCTTTTGGTGAATAGCTTCGTAAAGCGATTGTAATTCAGGTAAAGTAAACTTCTCTGGTAATAATTCGAAACCGATAGGTTGGTATCTCGACTTTCTTCTCAATTTACCCCATGACATTTGAATCATTGTTTCATGATCAAACATTAATTTTGGTAAAGCTGTAATCGGGAACCATTGTGCTTGGTTTCTTTCAAGAATTTCTTCGTCTTGGCTATCAACTTTAATCAATGCGTAATACACTAATGAAATTACACGTGCCACAGGGTCACGGTCTACTTCACCAAATGTACTTAATTGATCCATATAGATTCTATCTAAACCTGTCTGCTTTTTTAAGACACGTTCTGCAGCGTAATCTAAAGATTCTCCATAATGAAGGAAACCTGTTGCTAGACCCCAAGCACCTTTGAAAGGTTCTACTTTTCTTCTAGTCAAGAGGACTTTTAATTCTCCATCTTCGTATCCAAAAATTACACAATCTATAGCTAAGAGTGGTTTATATGCACTGTTATAATATTCGTTCATATCTTGTATGTATCTTCTACTGTAATCAGTCTATTAATCAGATATTAAGTTTCGTAGTATCAAATTATGGTGTAAAGTTGGTATTTACAACCCATCTATGATAGTATTAAATGTAAATATATAATTTTATTACAAATTTATATTATAAAGGTGTCTTAATCAATTCAAATAGTAATAACATTCAGAATATGTTAATTTTTATTTACATTTGTATCTAATTCTCTATATTTATACCTCAAAATCTAAAATACTCAAGCTTCTAGATCTACTATGATGAAGATTTACACTACTTTTCTTCTTTGCTGTCTATTCTTTATTTTAACTGCTACACCGTCTAAAGCAGATCGCGTGAACGATAAAATCGACAATCTTTTAAAGATTAGTCAGAAATATGCAGACGATGGTGAATATAAAAAGGCCTTAGAATGGAACGATAAGGCGATAGAAATTGCCAAAAAACGAGACTCTGCGTTAATCGATTTATTGTATTACCGTGCAAAGTATCAATTAGTACTTTCTAATCTACAAGAATTTGAAGAAACAACTGCTGCATTTTTAGAAATCTCTAAAAAACGAAAAAATGCTTCTTTTGGCTATGCCTATAATTTACTACGTGCCTCTTCTTTATATTTAGAATATAGTGATGTAGTAACAGCACAAGGTATGTATCAAAAAGCCATCGAAATACTTGATAATGATCCTAAGTTAATAAAATTAGCAGAGAGAGGTAAAGATGACGATCTACTGAGGGCTAAAGTCAAAACCGAGCTATATTTATCATTAGGTTATTACGATAGTGCTCAAACTTCTTTAACTCACTATCAGTTGACTGCCGAAGAATTTTATAAAAGTAGCGGTCAAACTATTTATCAATCAAGATCGAATAAACACCAAGACGTTAAATTCTCGAGTAGAGAGAAGAAACGTCTAAAAAGAGAATATGCTTTTTCTAAAACATTAGAAGGAAAGCTTTATCGCTTAATTGGCGATTACAATATGGCCGATAGTGTGCTTCTATCTACTGAAACTTGGATTGAAACCAATATCCGTAAAGACGATGAAAGCTATATCAGTAACTTTCATGAACGTACTTTAAATATAATCGAAAGTAAAATCGACCCTATCCTTCCTAAAAAGATGTTAGAAAAAAACATCTATAGAGCGGAAAGAGTGTTAGGAATCAGTCATCAGTTGTACTTTAAGATTCAAGAAGATTTAGTAGACTATTACGCTTGGCAACGTTTTCATTTTAAAGGTGAAAAAACGCAATGGGATTTTGATACCAACACTTCATTATACTTTGGTAAAAACAGTATTCAGCAAGCTTGTTCCAATCGTTTAGCTGCAAAGGACGATTATTTGAGAGGAAATTTTGAGCGTGCTGGAAAAATACTAGAAGAAGTTTTCAACGAAGGTCAACTTCCTAAAAATCATAAAGAATACATCTTGGCAAATCAGTTACTTTATAAAGTAGCTTTAGCTTTAGAAGAGGAAGAAGTTGCTCAGAAAGCTTTGGACAATTATGTATTACACACAGAAAAGAATTACGGTAAAGAGTCACTTGCTTATCACATTGCAAAAGTTGATGAAGCGACCTATTTGACCATGCATTCTGATAAATTTGAAAAAGCAGACGAACTTTTCACTGAACACCTTCCAGTAATAAAGGAGCGTTTGAGTCCTCATCATTACAAAAGATTACAAGCGGAAAAAGAAAGAGCTAATTATTATGCTTTAATGGGCGATACTCAAAAAGCGGCTGAGTTAAGTGCTTCAATCAAAAAAGCTTATGCCGATTATTACGGTACCGACCATTTAGAATACATTAATGGCCTTCAAGGTACAGCTGCTTTTGCAATTGATTTGGGTGAATATGCAGATGCTGATGCTCAGATTACTGAAATGTTGAATTTATATGATAGTCATACTTACCGTAAAGGCACTCAAAACGTTGTTCATGCTACAGCTTTAGAAACAGCGGCAAGATTTCAGGTACTTACCGGGCAATATGATATCGCTTCCCAGAACTTGAGTAAAGCCAATCGTTTATCAAAGAATTCTCCCGATAAAGTGGCTTCATCTTCTTTCGATGACACTCAGGCTCAGATTTACCTAAAGAAAGAATACTTCTCTAATGCAGAGAGAATCATCAATAAATCAATTGAACATAGAACAGCAAGATTTGGTGATCACAGCCGTTTGCTCATAGTTCCATACACTCAGTTGGCCCGACTCTCCTACCTTAAAGGTGATTACATAAAAGCGGATTCGATTGCCCAAAGTGCACACGAAATCAGTATTGAAATCTTTGGAGAGGATACCAAGCAAGACATAGAACCACTTGAGGTGAAAGCAGAAATTGCCATTGCTATGGGTAACTATGAATTGGCGCAAGAGTACACTCAAAAGAAATTAGAGATTACCAAAAAGGTCTATGGCGAACGTCACACTGAAGTGGCAAAAGGCTACACTAACCTAGCTTTAATTGGTCTATACATGGGCTACCCTGCCGAAGAGGTAATGCACCTCTTTAAAGATGCAGTGAACATTGTAGCCATTCAACTAGGAAAAGACAACCCGGTATTTGCTATTACCTTAAAGAACTTGGCTTTAGCAAAAATTGAGGTGGGCGAATATGCAGAAGCTGAAGATCTACTAAAAGAAGCCAATAAGATTTGGATCGATAAATTAAAAACAGAAAACAATACAAATACTGCCGAAATCACTTTACTATTAGGTGATTTAGAAATGAAACGTGAGTTTTATGGACAAGCAGAAGATCATTATAATTTATCTCAAAAGATTTACAGTAAGATCTTTACTAAAGATCATCCACTTTATGTAAAATCTACATTAAAGAGATCTCAAGCTTATTATGCGGCAGGTTCTTATAACAAAGCCTTAAAATATGCGAGTATTGCACTTGATCAGAATGAAATTTTCATCAGAGAATATTTCCCTACTTTAAGTGCTAAAGAGAAGGCTAAATATTGGAAATCGATTCAAAACGATTACAACTATTTTTACTCTCTAACAAACACTTATCAGAAGAAGAAACTTTATGGTAAGATGTACGACTATGCACTTCAAACTAAACCTTTGTTGTTAAGTAGCTCGGTAAAAATCCGTACTCAAATTCAAAATAGTGGTGATTCAACCCTCATTAAAGACTTTGAAAATTGGGTAGAGAAAAAAGAGTTGTTGACGAAGGTGTTTGCCATGTCTATCGAACAACGTTTAGAAGAGGGAATCAATATTAAAAACCTCGAAAAAGAAATTAATGTCCTTGAAAAGGAATTAAGTGCTCGCTCAAGTGTATTTAACAATAGAATTTCAGAACGTATTTCGTGGAAGGATATTCAGAAAAACCTTGCAGATGGTGAAGCAGCTGTAGAGATTGTCCGATTTAGAAACTTCACGAATGTATTTACCGATTCGGTAATGTATGCGGCACTTATTCTTACTCCGAAAACAAAAACGGCTCCTGTCTTTAAAATCATCCCTAATGGCAATATGATAGAAACGGAGGGCTTAGGTTACTATAAAACCAACTTAATTTTTGGTTTCCCAGATGAGGAATCTTATGCTGCATTCTGGAAACCAATTAATGAGGTTGTGGGTGATGGTACTAAAGTGTATTTCTCTTCTGATGGGGTATATAATCAAATAAACTTAGAGTCTATTCCTGTTAACCTTGATAAAGGAACCTACATCATCGACCAAAACAATATTGTACTTACAAGTTCTACGGCTGAAATTCTTTCAGAACAAGAAGATAAAAAAGACAATATGAATGTTTCGTTGTTTGGTAACCCTGTTTTCTACAAAGACCTAACACCTGATCAATATAATCAGTATACTGTTCGTCCGATTACACAGCTTCCTGGTACTTATAAGGAAGTAAAAGCATTGGATAAACTGTTATCATCTGAGGATCATACAAACGATCAAGTATTCTTAAATAAAGACGCAACAGAGACAGCTGTAAAGGGATTAACATCACCTAGAGTGTTCCATATTGCCACTCACGGTTTCTTCTTGGATGACTTGGAAAGTAATAACACAAAATCGCTTTTCAATACGCAACAAGACATCAACCCTTTATTAAGATCGGGTCTATTACTTACCAATGCAGGTGATCTAATGGATACTGATAATGTGTATGCTTTCAACAAAGAAGAAGGTGTATTAACTGCCTACGAAGCAATGAACCTTAATTTCGATGAAACTGAATTGGTCGTATTATCTGCCTGTGAAACAGGTAAAGGTGATAATAAAGTAGGTGAAGGTGTTTATGGTCTTCAAAGAGCCTTTTTAGTAGCGGGTGCTGACAATATTATCATGAGTTTGTTCGAAGTATCTGATGAAGCCACTCAGAAATTAATGATAAGCTTCTATCACCTTTGGCTAAAAGAAGGACATAACAAAAGAGATGCATTTGCTCTTGCCAAAAAACAACTAAGAGAAGAATACCCTGAACCAAAATATTGGGGTGCCTTTATTATGATTGGTAAGATCTAAAGATAAACAATAATACTTCTAAAGGCTATTATTGACTAACTGCTAGAGGCCGTCGCTTAATTGTGGCGGTCTTTTTTTGATCTTATGTTGTTATAAAACAAACTGAATTTATCAATTTCGTTACTATCAACTACTTACTTTAAATATCTTATAAATTATTGATCAAATAATTTAAATATTAAAAAATATCCTCTAAGTTTGAATAGTTTTTTAGAAGTAGACTTTACATACATCTAAACACAGTTTTAGAAGATTAATAAATCATCCTAGACAATGGCTTCACTAACAAAAAAAGAATTACAGAAAAAGTACGAAGAGTACAAAGCACAAGGACTAGCCTTAGACATGACAAGAGGTAAGCCGGGTGTTGAACAATTAGACCTATCGTTACCAATGTTAGACTTGGTAACATCGAAAGATTACAAAACTGTAGCGGGTGCTGATACGCGTAACTACGGTGGTCTTGATGGTATTCCAGAAATGAAAGAAATCTTTAAAGATTTCTTAGAAGTTTCTTCTACTGATGAAGTAATTGTTGGAGGTAACTCTTCTTTAACTTTAATGCATGATACAATTTCTCATGCAGTTACTCACGGTTTCCCAGAAAGTAAAAAACCTTGGGGTGAGCAAAAGGTAAAATTCCTTTGTCCTTCTCCTGGTTACGATCGTCACTTCTCTATCTGTGAGCACTTCGGAATTGAAATGGTTACTGTTCCAATGACATCAAAAGGTCCGGACATGGACGTTGTGGAGAAATTGGTAGCAGAAGATAAATCGATTAAAGGTATTTGGGTTGTTCCAAAATACTCTAACCCTACGGGTATCACTTGTTCTAAGAAAACTGTAAAACGTTTGGCGACAATGAAAACGGCGGCAAAAGACTTCCGTATCATGTACGATAATGCTTATACTGTTCACCACTTATCGAAAGAACAAGACGAATTAGCAAACATCTTAGAGTTAGCCAAAGAAGCAGGTACTGAGAATAGAGTTTTGATCTTCGGTTCATTCTCTAAAATCTCATTTGCTGGTGCAGGTGTTGCTGCTATGGGTGCTGCCAAAGTAAATATCGACTGGATGAAAGGTCATTTATCGATGTCTACAATTGGTCCTGATAAATTAAACCAAATCAGACACACTCGTTTCTTCAAGGATATGAAAGGTGTTGAAAAACACATGAAGAAGCACGCTAAGATTATTGCTCCGAAATTCGAAGCAGTAATCGAAATCTTAGAAAAAGAGCTAGGTGATAAAGGTATCGCTACTTGGACAAATCCAAACGGTGGTTACTTCATCTCATTAGATGTTCCAAAAGGATGTGCAAAAGAAGTAGTACGTTTAGCTGCTGAAGCTGGCGTGAAGTTAACTGCTGCAGGTGCAACGTTCCCATACAAAAACGATCCTAAAGACGAAAATATCAGAATTGCTCCAACTCTTCCTTCAATGGGCGAGATCAAATTAGCAACAAGAGTTCTAGCTGTATGTGTACAGTTGGCTGCTGCTAAGAAGTAATTCTAATTGATATAGAATAAAAGGCTGTACCAAAACAGGTTGAATCTGTTTTGGTACAGCCTTTAAGTTTATGTAGGGTTACTTTACTTATTCTTAGTATTGTATCTCCCTTATATCTCGAGGGGTTGTCACCCCTCGTTGGGGAAGATGAGTATACAGATAGAACTATGAAGAAAATGATATTTTATACGATAGAAATGTGATCGGTAAAATCGAGGGGTTACACCACCTCTCTCGTTACAACTTAGATTTACTAACTTAATTCCTTAGTTCCTTAGTTAAAAAACGAGCGTAAATTCAGCAACTCCTAATTCCTAGTTCCTAAATCCTCACTTTAATTCCCAAATTTCTCCCTATTAGTTATTACTTATTACCTACCCCAGCTTTCCAAAATAGCTATCCAAAAGTTCTTTATATTCCGCCAAGTTCTCCTCAATATGCGGATCTTTCATCACATCATAAAAGTGGTAAGAGAATGCACCGCTAATTCCGATAAACTGATTCATTTTATGAAAACCAAACATTGGGCCTGCATCTACAGATTGTTCTTCGAAGAACTCATTTTTTAAGGTAAATGCTTCTTCTGGAGCATTCCATGATGTCGTCAAAATGTATTCTTTTCCTTTTAGTAATCCACCTGTTCCATAATTTAATTTTGGATCAACACGGTGTCTCCCATCACTATTGTAAATTTTTCCTTCACCATTTGTGAGGATTTCATCCAAGTACTTTTTAAAAGCGAATGGAATAGAGAACCACCATATTGGAGTATGGTAAATGATTACATCCGCCCAAACGAATTTTTCTACTTCCTCTTGGATATCATAGCCTAGATCTATATTCGTCACCTTCACTTCTGTGTTTGGGTGATTCTTTAAATAGTCTTCGGAAAACTGTGTAATATGGATATTGAGGGATCCTTTAGAGTGCATAAACTTTTGGGATCCGTTGATTACTAAAACTTTTTTCATGAGATATAATTTGATATTCTTTCAATAAGATTACCGAAAAAAATGTACAAATGTTCTCTATTCTCTTAAGATTTAGTAAGTATTCACAAAGTGTACGCTTATCATTTTTTTATTACCTTTGTTGCTGTTCCCCAACAAAATCTAAATAACAAACAACGATTCGATATGAATCCTATTAATCATTACTTTCAAATCATACTTTCATTCTCAAAGAAACATTGGAAGCTTCTACTCGTCTCTTTTTTAGGGTTGATGGGTATTGGTATTCTTTTACTTACACTGTTTTTAGGAGGATATTTTGGCCCTACTTATTCGGATGAAGAAATCTTAAGTTTCCAGAATGATGAAGCTTCTGAAGTTTTTTCTGAAGATAGAGTATTGTTAGGAAAATATTTTTCAGAAAATAGAACAAATGCACAGTTCGAAGACCTCCCAGATTATTTGATACAGGCCCTTGTAGCCACAGAAGATGCTCGTTATTTCGAACACGAAGGTGTCGATTCTCGAAGCGTTTTAAGAGTGATGGTGAAAAGTGTCTTGTTAGGCGATAAAAGTAGTGGAGGTGGCAGTACGATAACCCAACAATTGGCCAAAAATATGTTTGGCCGTAAAGACTACGGTATTTTCTCTATGCTCATTAATAAATCTGGAGAAATTAAAACGGCCCAACAATTAGAGCGACTCTATTCTAAAAACGAAATATTAGCCCTTTACCTTAATACTATTCCTTTTGGAGAAAGTATCTATGGTATTGAAACGGCTTCACAACGTTTCTTCAATAAAAAAGTAAACGATTTGAGAATTGAAGAGGCGGCTGTTCTTATTGGGATGTTGAAGGCCAATACCTATTACAACCCCAGAAAATATCCTGAACATGCTTTGGAAAGACGTAATGTCGTTTTACATCAAATGATGAAATACGACTACATTACAAAATCACAATACGACTCATTAAGTAAACTCCCCATATCACTTGATTATGCCAATAAAGAAAATAATGGGATTGCTGACTACTTTTTATCAAGAGTAAAAATTAAGGCTCAATCTATTATCACGGAGTACAATCAGAAAAATGGAACACACTATGATATTGAGGCGGATGGATTAAAAATTCATACCACATTAAATTCCCAGCTTCAAAAATACGCTATCGAAGCAGTTGAACGTCAATTAAAAGAAAAGCAAGAAGCCTTACTTCAGCAGTATAAAATGCAGAAATATAAAACGGAGCTCCAGCAGATTATTGACAGAAAATTCAATCAACTAAATGTTGAGAATACGGTAAGTAAGCAGGAATATTTTACTTGGGAAGGAAATAAAGTCGATGATCTCTCGGTAAAAGATAGTATTAGAAATGAGTTGCTATTATTGCATGCTGGATATTTGGCGATACATCCTCAAAATGGAGAAGTGAAAGCCTATGTTGGTGGTATAGATTTCCAATCTCATCCATATGATCAAGTAATGGCGAAACGACAATTGGCTTCTACCTTTAAACCTATTTTATATGCTGTAGGACTTGAAAATGGATATTATCCTTGTAAATACATCAAAAATGAATTAGATGAAAATGAGGAAGGATGGAAGCCTAGTAACTATAGTAAGACTTCGGGAGGAATGTACAGTATGGCAGCTGCTTTAGCTAAATCATTAAACATTCCAACGGTAAGAATCTATAATAAAGTTCCATTTGATGATCTCAAAGAACTATGGGACAACCTTCAATTCGAAGAAGAAATAAAAGATTTCCCTTCTACTGCATTGGGTACCACAGATGCAAGTATTTGGGAACTATCCGAAGCATATGCCTCTTTTGCTAATGGCGGTTTTTATGTACAACCAAGCATGATTACTGAAATTATAGCGGCTGATGGCACGGTCTTATATACAGCTCCAAAAGTACCTTACTCACATCGAGTAATGCAAGAAAGTACGGCTATACAAATGACGGCCATGTTGCAAAAAGTAATGAACGAAGGTACGGGAGTAGGAATGAGAAGTAGATATGGTGTCACTTTACCATTAGCGGGTAAAACAGGTACTTCACAAAACTATGGAGATGCTTGGTTTGCTACCTACAATCCTAATTTAGTGATTATATCAAGAGTTGGTGCCTCGACCAATCAAATCCATTTTTCTTCTGGAAGAAATGGATCCGGTAGTGCATTGGCATTACCTATCACCGCTTATAGCTTGCAAAAAGTACAGAAGGATCGTCAGTTAAAACATTGGTTTATTCCATTTGATGCTACCCCTTCTTATTTATCAAATGCTATGAATTGTGAAGATTACAAAGAAGGAACTGACGTTGAGATGTTCTTTAAAAATATCTTCAAACCTAAATCCAAAGAAGAAAAACAAAAACGAAAGGAATTAAGAAAGGAAAAAAGGCAAAAAAGAAAGGAAAAACGAGGGATTTGATTAATATTACTATTCGAAATAAGCACACGCTCATAACCTTATAAAATGAACAAAATGGATTTTAAAGATCTGACCCATAAAGTGGTAAAACTAACAGAAACTGTAGGAGAATTTATTGCTATCGAAAGACAAAACTTCGATAGTTCTAAAATAGAATACAAAGGCCTTAACGATTTGGTATCTTATGTAGATAAAACTGCAGAGAAAAAACTTGTCGAAGGATTGACTACCCTTTTACCAGAAGCTGGTTTTATTGGTGAAGAAGGTACTAATAAACCTTCACAGAATGGTTTAACTTGGATTATCGATCCTTTAGATGGTACAACCAACTTTATTCATGGTGTGCCTATTTTCTCTATCAGTATCGCCTTAGTTTCTGAAAACGACTATTGTTTAGGCGTTGTTAGAGAAGTGAATCTAAACGAATGTTTTTATGCCTGGAAAGATGGTGGTGCATTTATGAATGGTGCCCCTATTCACGTTTCTAAGCAAACTAATTTGAAATCCGGCTTAATAGCAACTGGATTTCCTTATTACGATTTCAAAAAAATGCCTCAGTACATCAATATTTTAAAAGGTATGATGGAAGGGTCTCATGGTTTACGTAGAATGGGGTCTGCAGCTGTAGACTTAGCCTATGTTGCTTGTGGTCGTTTCGAAGGTTTTTTCGAGTACAACCTTAATCCTTGGGATGTAGCTGGAGGGGGAATTATTGTAAAAGAAGCTGGTGGAGTAGTCTCTACTTTTAGCAACAACGATAGTTACATAGAAGACAGAGAAATTATTGCTGCTGCTCCTTCTATCCATAAAGAAATGCAATCGATTATATACAAAAAGTGGAATAGTTAATTAACTATTCCACATTGGTAGAATCTAATTCATCTAGATACCCGTCTGTATATAACAAATATGTATCTGCATTCGAAGTTTCATCTTCAAATAATGTTTTGAACTCTAGTAAATATAATGTTGCACTGTCAAGATCGTTAAACTCTAAATCTCTACTAAGTACATTATCTTGAATTGTCAATTCATTGTATGGAACCGACGTTTGCTCTACAATTTGTGAAGTAGAATCGTTTATCAATAGATAATTCAAAGTGTAAGACGATCTCTTATCTCTATTCCATCCCAATATTTTCACTCTCACTGCTAATTGTGAAGCTGAATCTTGTACTCCCAAGACCTCAATATCATGAAAAACGTTTTCAATCGGGTCGTTAATTAGTACGTCATCTTCATCATTAAGCGGTACACAAGCACTGAAGATAAAAACGAATGAAATAGCGAATAAAATGATGTTTCTATTCATTACGCTTATGTTTGTTGCCTTTGTTTTAAAGACAATTGTAATTGCACTATGAACAACAAAAGTATGACTTTTTTGTTATATTTTTTCAAATTATTTTTTGATGTTAACGATTAGAATCAATTACACCTTCATATAATTGAAAAGATCCACTTTAAATAAATAAAGTGGATCTTTATATTTATGTCTAACTGTTTGATTATTCAACCACTAACATAGTACCTGAATTAGCAGGAACTGTAATTGTACCCGATGTTAAATCGAATGTTTTACCAGTTACAACATCAGTTGCTTTTTTCGCTCCTTCTAGTACCTCTTGATAATGATCTAAATCTACTGTTGTTTCTTCAGTATTCTTGTTAAAGATGGACATTACTTTTGTATCATCATCATATCTAAACATCACATACACCTCGTTTAATGGAGAGAAGTGAGTTAATTTACCATCTTGTAAAGCTGTAGTTTTTGTTCTAAAGTTGGTTAACTTTTTCACTAAATCCATAGCTTCTTTTTGCTGATCAGTTAAGCCTTTGCCCTCAAAAACATTGACTTTGTCGCCTGCCCAACCACCTGGCATGTCTTCTCTAATTAAACCATGGTCGCCGGCAGGATCGTTGTTACCCATCACTAATTCAGTACCATAGTAAATTTGAGGAATACCTCTAACAGTGTAGATATATACTAAACCTGTTTTAAAGTAATCGAAGTTATGGTTTACCTGATCCCAGAAACGTGGTGTATCATGGTTATCAGGGAATGTAACTAAGTTGAATGGATCTGGATACAAGAAATCGTTCGCCAACATCTCATACACTTCGTTGAATGCTTGTTGGTATGGTGCTTTTTCTTTGTTCAAAGAATTCACTAATGATTCTTGAATCGGGAAGTCCATCATAGAAGGGCTATTCGATACGTAACCGTTTTGGTTTACTTTACCTTTTTGCCATCTTGATACTAAAGCAGGATTCGAAGTCCACTCTTCACCTACGATGTTAAAGTTTGGATATTCAGCCATGATCGCACCTGACCAATCTGACATAAAATCAGCATCTGGGTAAGGGTAAGTATCTTGACGAATACCACCTAGATCAGCATATTCTACCCACCAAATTGAGTTTTGAATCAAATAAGTAGCTAACAACTCATTTCTTTGGTTTAAATCAGGCATCGTACCTACAAACCAACCATCTGCATGTCTTCTTTTATCAGATTCTGTTGCATAAGGATCTGCTAAAGTAGCTCTTTGATGTGAAGTCACTGGCTTTTCTTCTAGATCTTGGTAGTTATACCAATCTTTTGTTGGCAAATCGTTTGTCCACCAGTGATTTAAACCACAGTGATTCTCGATTTGGTCCATGATAATTTTGATACCTCTCTTTTTCGCCTCAGCTACAAGAGTTACATACAATTCGTTAGAACCATATCTTGGATCAATTTTATAGTAGTCGGTAGTTGAATAACCATGGTAAGAATAACTTTCCATGTTATTTTCTAATAATGGGTTAATCCACAATGCTGTGAATCCTAAATCTTGGATATAATCTAAATGATTAATGATACCTTGAATATCACCACCATGACGACCACCTTTATTTGAACGATCAACACCTTCTAACATACCTTCAACAGTATCGTTAGATTCGTCGCCATTTACAAAACGGTCTGGTGTGATAAGGTACATTGCATCTTTGTTGCTGAAACCTTCTCTTTCTGCAGAACCTTCTCTACGTTGTTTTAACTCATACTCGTAAGTGAAAACCACTTTGCCTTTTGAATTTTTAAACTGAACAGGGAATTTACCTGGCTCAACATCTTTATCTAAAGTAAGATTTAGGAAAAGGTAATTCGGATTATCAACTTTAATTACTTGATCTAGTAATACACCCTCATAAGAAAGGCTAACATCCAAATCAGAAATGTCATTTCCATGAACAAGTAGTTGTAATTTAGGGTTGACCATTCCTGCCCACCAAAAGGCTGGTTCTACTCTATCGATAGAAGTTTTTGTCTTAGCGGAAACTACATTAGTAAGCAATAGTAGTGTTCCTAAAATGATTGTAAGTGTTTTTCTCATTGTGGTAAGTAATAACTCTTTATATAAGAATATGAATTGTGTAATTCGTTTACACAAACATGATTTATTAGACGTAGAAACGCAACTTTTGTTGGCCATCAAAAGGTCAACATAAGCTATTACGAAGTAAACATAGAAAGAAAAAACACGCTTATTTTAGCTTTTAGAGGGTTTTTGGGGTAAACATTCAAGTTACAAGCTTAAATTGCTTTTTGTGCTTCCATTTCTTTTTTCTTCTTGGCAGCTTCTATTTTTTCGTTCATTTCTTTCTTCAATTTAATCATATATTTATTTTTTAAATAGGCTCCGTAAACAAAAAATAAAAATGACACGCCAAGACCTGAATATCTAATCAGTTCATTATCTTTAAAAACAATCCAAGATGTAACAGCAGTTATGATGCCTAGAATAGTGAATAAAAATCCAATCATTATTAATTCTTTAAATGTTCTCTCAAGAATTCATCAACACGTGATAAGTACCATCGTTTATCATTAAATGAGGTTAGAAACCCAACATGACCTCCATATTTTGGTGTTTCTAAAAATAAACATTCATTCCTTGCAGCTTTTTCATACGGATAACACTCTTCAGACAAAAAAGGATCGTCTTTGGCATTTAATAGTAATGTGGGAATAGAAATATCCTGAAGATATTGTTCTGAACTACATTGTGTCCAGTAATCTTCGGCATCTTTAAACCCATGTGCCGGACCGGTGTAAAGGCTGTCAAATTCTACAAATGTTTTTGCTTTACTTATTTTATCAATTAATTCCTGACTCTTATTATATTTTTCTAACTTAGGTATAACTTTTCCCTTCAAAGATACTAGAAAGTCTTGAAGATAAACCATATTCTTTGATTTCTGTAACACTTTTGCTGCACTATTCAGTTGAACAGGAACAGATATCCCCACTACAGCCCTAATTTTTGTAGAAAGTTGATCTGCAGATCGTCCAACATGTAGTAAAGTGATATTTCCCCCCAGGCTTACTCCCAATAAGATGATATGATCATATTTTTCATCAAGATGTTGAATTAGAGCATTTAAATCTTTTGTGTGACCACTATGATAAGAGGAATACAAGCGATTTGGAGTCCCACTACAACTCCTATGATTCATGGCCCAAACATCAAATTGATTTTCAAAATGATTGGCCATTTCTAAAATATAGGTCGATTGTGCGGAGCCTTCTAAACCATGCATCAACACAATAGCAGTAGTATGACCACCCAAAACAGTGTCCACATCATAAAAATCTCCATCCACAGACTCAAAACGTTTTCTTACATAAGAAGCCTCTTTTTGTGGACGAATTCTATTGGCAAAAATGGTATTTACATGCTTATTTCTATATAAAAACGGTGGATGATATTCTGAGTTAATATTGGGCATTATGAGATCGATTTAAATTATAAAGTTTTCAACATCCATATTTGACATGCATGATGATTTGTATTTCCTAAAGGTTTGTCTAGGGTTTCGAACCCCATTTTTTGATATAAATTGACTCCGCCAACCAATTGAGGCATTGTTTCTAAATAGCACGCATCGTATTTCTTTTGTTTTGCGAATTCTAAACAAGCTTGCATTAAGGCTTTTCCAATACCTTTCCCTCTTGTTTCTTTTGAAAGGTAAATTTTTTGAAGTTCACAAACATTGGTATCGTTTCCTTCAATTTTTCCAATTCCTGAACCACCTACCACTTTCCCTTCATATTCGGCAACGAAATATTCTATATCATCAATGTTACTATAAAACTCAGATAGCTTACTTAAGTTTTTATCATAATAAGCTGTACCGGGCAGATTTGCCTTGTGTTCTTCCAATGAAGTTTTGATAATCTGTTCAATAATAGGGTTGTCTTCACTTCGAATAGGTCGAATGTTTAACATCTTTATTTATGCTTTTGAATTGATGATTTGAATGTGGAAAAGTAAGATACAAAGATAAATAAATTTAATAACTCTTAATACGGGTAGGGTAACTAACCTTTTTGATAGTATTAGAAATGATTATCAGCTACTTATATCATCTAAACAATAATACTATGAAAAATATAATTGCGTTAATTTTCGGTTTAATATTCTTCTCATTTAATATTTATGGCTCCAATGCCATTGATGGTCATCATCCTAAACATAAGAAAAGTGAATATGACCATTTAGCAACTCCTCCAAAAGTAAAAACTGCTCCATTCATTAAGGGTGTGGCTGCAGAACCTACTTTAGAAATATATAAAGATTCAAAACATCATTTAATGTTAGTAGAGAAAACATCTGACCATATATTATTTGATGGACTTATTGAGGGTAAAGACTTCGTTAGGGTATTCAATGATACAAGAGATCACACTAAAAATATGATCATATGGAGAATAAAACATTATGATCATAAATCCAGAAAAATCACCTGGAAAAAATATACATACAAAAGAGTTGAAAATGTAGGTTGGAGACCTGTTGATAACGAAACCACTACAGTAAAAGCATTTAACTAGCATCCAAATTATATTAAAACCTTAAAAGATCGACGAATACGTTGATCTTTTTTTATGTTAATTTGTTTGAATTCAAACATCTTTAGATATCATGTAGCCGTTAACTTGTTTAAATCCAAACATTTATATCTATGAAAAACCTAATTTTAATACTATCCCTATTGTTCGTTTCATCTTTCACGTTTGCAGATCATGAAGAAGAAGGCGAGAAGAAAAAGAAAAGTGAAAAATACGATCATATGAACACTGCTCCTAAAATCAAAACGGCTCCATTTATTCAAGGTCTAGCTAACGAAACTACCTTGGAGCTATTCAAAGAAGGCAGAAAACACATGATGATTATCGACACTGAAAAGGAACATATTCTTTTCGATGGGTTAAAAGAAGAAACCGACTTTGTTCGTATTTATACAGATGAAACCGATAGTCGCGACTGTTTAATTATCTGGAGAAAAATAGATACTGATAAAAAAACGGGAGAAATTTCTTGGAAAAAATTCACTTATAAAGAGTTTGAAGACATTGGTTGGAGACCTGTAGATAACGCTACTACACAGGTGAAATCATATAAATAAGATATTTACTGTATTGGCTTTAATAAGGGCTTTTGGATTTTTTTCATCCGATAGCCCTTTTTTTGGTGACATTTTTATTTCGTCGATATAAGTAAGTGAACAATATCAATATACTATGAAAAAGTACACTTTAATATCGCTTATCTTTCTATTAATAATTAATAGTATCGCCTTTGCAGAAGGAGGAGAAGATGGTAAAAATAAAAGATCAGAAAATTATGATCATATGAATACCGCTCCAAAAATTAAAACGGCTCCACATATCCAAGGTGTGGCAGCAAATGGTACTTTAGAAATTTTTCATGATGGTAAGCATCATCAAATGATTATTGATAAAGAAACTGATAATATCTTATTCGATCATTTAGATCAAAAAACAGATTATGTTAGAATCTATACCGATAAAACAGATGGAAACAAATGTTTATTGATCTGGAGAATAAAGAAAGTGAATAAAGAAACTGGCAAAATTACATGGAAACAATTTTCCTATAAGCATTTTGAAGATATCGGATGGAGACCTGTAGATAACAGAACAACTGCAGTAAAATCTTTCGAATAGCATTATCCATACAATTTGATATTGTATTCTAGTGCTTTTTCTAACCAATATTCTAGTTGTTCATCCATATCAAATCCATCAGGAATAATATATATAAACCCTTTCATTGGTCGACCTGTAAAGTCCATTGGAAGGGTTTCTTCTTTTTCTATCTCCAAAACATATTGATCCTCCCCTATTTTAGCCATCAACAAACTATCTCCATACTTTTTATCAATATGAATCCCACAACACATTTTATTATTCACCATAAAAACCAACCCTCCCATCATTTTCTTAGGGAAGTACTCTACGTTTTGTTGTTGGAACCATCGATCGATGCGTTCACCTAAATATTCGTCGTATGCCATGATTTAAGGTTTAAGTAATAACTAATAAGGAATAGGTAATGTAGAGATCTGTGTTGGGAAAAGCAACTATGTTAAGGGAAGAGGGAAGAAGTAAGGGGGAAAGGAGGTTAAAACTAAGGAACTAAGGAACTAAGGAACTAAGGAAGGTAGTTTTTAGAAAACACTGAGACAAATGTTTAGAGACTCGACATTTGTGCTTAAATATATTTGGTATCTCCCGATCTCGTTTTAGGTTGTAGGTAGTAGGTTCGGAATTTACACTCCTCTTTTTGAGTTTTTCAACAAACCCTTATTACACCCATTACACGAACTATTTAACATTTCACGTTTTTCACTCTTCACTTTTAATTTTTCACTAAAAAAATCATTCCCCATTTCCCAATAAAACAAAAAAGCCGCTGATTATCGCTAATCAACGGCTTTATCAAAAATGATTTTTTTTTAAAATTCCGCACTTTTCGGAGCACGTGGGAATGGAATTACGTCTCTGATGTTAGACATACCTGAAACGAATAATACGATTCTTTCGAAACCTAAACCAAAACCTGAGTGAGGTGCTGTTCCGAATTTACGTAATTCTAAGTACCACCAAAGTTCTTCTTGAGGCACTCCCATTTCTTCCATTCTAGTTTGAAGTTTCTCTAGTGAGTCCTCTCTTTGTGAACCACCGATGATTTCTCCAATACCAGGGAAAAGAACGTCCATTGCTCTTACTGTTTTTCCATCATCGTTTTGCTTCATGTAGAACGATTTGATGTCTTTAGGGTAATCAGTAAGGATGACTGGCTTTTTGAATTCTTTTTCAACAAGGTAACGTTCGTGTTCCGATTGTAAATCGATTCCCCAATCTACAGGATATTTGAATTTACCTTTCTTGAATGGTTTTGAACGCTTCAATACTTCGATTGCCTCAGTATAAGTCAAACGCTCAAAGTTATTTTCTGATACAAATTTCAAACGCTCAACAAGACCTAGTTCTGATCTTTCGTTTTGAGGTTTTGATTTTTGTTCTTGTGCATATCTTTGATCAAGGAAAGCCAAATCGTCTGGACATTGTTCCATAGCGAAGTCGATCAAATATTTGATCATTTCTTCTGCTAGGTCCATGTTGTCGTCCAAATCATAGAAGGCCATCTCTGGCTCGATCATCCAGAATTCTGCTAAGTGACGAGTAGTGTTAGAGTTTTCAGCTCTAAATGTTGGTCCGAAAGTATATACTTCGCCCATTGACATTGCCCCTACTTCAGCCTCTAGCTGTCCAGATACAGAAAGGTTCACCGCTTTTCCGAAGAAATCTTCTTTGTAATCGATTTCTCCATCTTCAGTTAGTGGAGGGTTTTTAAGATCAAGGTTAGTTACCTTAAACATCTCACCTGCACCTTCTGCATCAGAACCTGTAACGATTGGAGTGTGCATATAGATAAATCCTTTCTCGTTAAAGAATTTATGGATACCATATGCTAAAGCGTTACGTACTCTGTAAACAGCACTCATAGTTTGAGTTCTTGGACGCAAGTGTGCTTTTTCTCTCAAGAATTCTAATGAGTGTCTTTTTGGTTGTAATGGATATTCATCTGGATCTGCATCTCCAAGAATTTCCAATGAATCTACAGTGATTTCGATTCTTTGACCTTTACCTTGAGATTCAACCACTGTACCGTCAATACTTACGGCAGCACTAGTCGTTAATCTTTTTAGTAAATCTTCGTCAGTATTTTCAAAATCTACCACTGCTTGCAAATTATTGATAGTAGAACCATCATTCAATGCGATGAAACGATTGCTTCTAAATGTTCTTACCCATCCTTTTACATTAACTTTGGCACCGATCTCTCCGGTTGCCAGCAAGTCTTTAATCTTTGTTCTTTTCACTTGCGTGGTAGTTTAAATTGTTCTAAAAAAAAGACAATACGGAATTGTCATAAAAATGAGCACAAATATATAAAGATTAAGCAAGTTTTGTAGTCGTTTCTAAAGGATTTAATACAAAGAGGCTAATTTCTTTTCATATGTTATAAATAGTCGATTTAAATAAGGGGGTATTTTCATCGATTAACAAAGCTTAATACTATTTTCTACGACTTTCAATGTCTATTCACAAACTTATAGTGTCAAATTATTAAATGACTAATCTATTCAATTTTTCAAATAGCAAACCAACTAATGAGTAAAAAAATAATTATAGGTAGCTCGGTCTTTCTTGTTTTAATTATTTCTATCTTCTTTTTCTCTGGAAACAATTCTGAACAAGTATTACTTACAAAAGCTAGAATTGATAATTTAAATATCAATGTAAGTACTACAGGTGAACTTGAAGCTAAAAACTTTGTAGAAATTCAAGGTCCGTTAGGCATGCGACAAGCACAAATTTGGGAAACTAAAATCAACAGCTTAGTACCTGAAGGTACAGTGGTTGAAAAAGGACAACAAGTAGCTCGTCTGGATGCTTCTTCTTTGGGAGACAAACTAGAACAAAAAGGCACCGATTTAACAAAGGCTGAATCTCAATGGGAACAAACTCAGTTAGACACTGCACTTCAACTAAGTTTAGAGCGTGATAAAATCATCAACTTAGAATTTACTGTTCAAGAAAAGAAATTAGCCCTTGAGCAATCTGCTTTTGAACCTCCTGCAACTATTAAACAAGCAGAAATTGAGGTAATTAAAGCAGAGCGAGATCTTAGACAAACCAAACAGAATTATCTTGTAAAACAAAAACAACTAAGTGCCAAAATGCGTGAGGTGAATGCCAATCTTAGTCAGGCTAAAAGTAAAGTGAAGTTTTTAGAAGATTTATTCCAGGAGTTTACCATTGTTGCTCCGGAATCTGGAATGGTGATTTATGCCAAAGATTGGGATGGCAAGAAGAAAAAAGAAGGATCAAATATTCGAGCTTGGGACCCTGTTGTGGCCACCCTACCCGATTTATCTGTGATGATCTCGAAAACTTATGTAAACGAAGTAGATATCCGTAAAATAAAAAAAGGACAAACTGTGAGTATTGGCCTCGATGCATTCCCTGATAAAAACCTTACAGGTGAGGTCACAAAAGTAGCCAATGTAGGTGAACAAAAACCGAATTCAGATGCTAAAGTATTCGAAGTAGTTATCCTTGTGAATCAATCAGATAGTACTTTACGACCTTCGATGACAACTTCCAACATCATTCAAACAGGAAGTAAAGAGAATGTTTTATTAATACCTATTGAAGCACTTCATACAGAAGGCGATTCCATCAACTTTGTATACAAGAAAACAGTAGGAGGTTTCGAAAAACAAGAAGTAAAAACGGGCTTGATGAATGATCAAGATATTGAGATCCTAACAGGTCTTTCTGAAGGAGAAGAAATCTCTTTGACGACACCTGAATCATCATCTTCCAACATAGCCTCAGTAGAATAATGCTAGACAGAATATTAATAAACCTGTCCATCGCATTAGAAGCAATTTTAGCCAACACATTACGATCTTTCTTAACTGCCCTAGGAATTATCTTTGGTGTTGGGGCTGTAATTGCCATGTTAGCTGTTGGACAAGGAGCTCAAAAAGAGATCTTGGATCAGATGAAATTGGTGGGAGTGAATAATATTGTGATTACTCCAATTAAAGAACAGAGTGAGGAAAAATTAGATGATGACAATGGAGGTGAAGATAAAAAGAAATTCTCGCCTGGTCTAAGTGTCCTTGATATTGAAAACATCGCTCACACTCTACCGAACATTCAGAAAATTAGTCCTGAAATTGAATTAGACACCTATATTATTAAGAATGGGATAAGAAGATCGACCAAGTTAATTGGAATAGAGAACACCTATTTTGAAATATATAATCATGAATTAAGCGAAGGTGCTTTATTTTCTAATACGCATTTCAAATTCGGTAAACCTGTTTGTGTGATTGGTCGTGGTTTACAAACTCGTTTCTTTAGCAAGGAAAATCCTATTGGGAAACAGATAAAATGTGGTGGACAATGGTTGACTGTTGTTGGTGTATTGAAGGAACGAATGGTTTCATCAAAAAATCTGGAAAAACTAGGAATTCGAAACGCGAATATGGATGTGTATATTCCTTTAAATACCATGCTTATTCGATATAAAGACCGAGCGAAAGTCACTAAATCAGATATTCAAAAAGCTTCTGCAGATGCTGCACAAGGAAAAGAACAAGAGAACAAAAACGTCAATTATCATCAACTGGATAAAGTGGTGATTCAGATGGCTGAATCTCAACATCTTTCTTTGGCCGCTGAGGTATTGCAAAAAATGTTGACTAGAAGACATTACGATAAAGTCGATTTTGAAATTAGTATTCCTGAGATGCTACTTAAACAACAACAGCGAACAAAAGACATCTTTAATATTGTCTTGGGTGCAATTGCATCAATTTCTTTAATTGTTGGTGGTATTGGTATTATGAATATTATGCTGGCTTCTGTCCTAGAACGTATTAAAGAAATCGGTCTTCGTATTTCTTTGGGTGCTAAAAAGCAAGATATCATTCTTCAGTTTTTATTAGAGGCTGTTTTAATCAGTTTATCTGGGGGAACAATAGGTGTTATTCTTGGATTTATAATGGCTACCGCTATTGCGAGTGTAGCCGATATCCCAACGATTGTTTCCTTTACTTCAGTATTAATTTCATTCGGAGTAGCTACCTCTATCGGGATCATTTTTGGAATTTCTCCTGCTAGAAAGGCGGCCAATCAAGATCCTATTGAATCGTTACGATACGAATAAAAAACTATTACTTACATCGACTTCAAATCATGAAAAATATATTCACTATTGTGTTTGTTTTGATGGTATCCTATCAATTACAAGCTCAAGAAATACAGTTGTATTCACTAGATCAGGTAATTAATATAGCCAAAGAACAATCACTTTCGGCCCAACAAGCTGAGAATAGAAAAGAGAATAATTATTGGCTATATAAACAGTTTAAATCGGTTTACCTACCTCAATTGGTGTTAAATGGTAATCTTCCCAACTTTAATCGTTCCATTACTCCGGTTACTCAGCCTGATGGTTCAACAGAATTTAGAGCGGTAAGTGTGGCGAACTCAGATGTTAATCTATCGCTACAACAAAATGTAGGATTAACGGGTGGTTCGGTTTATTTTGGATCGACATTACAAAGGATTGATAACTTTGAAGGTATTAATCAAGGAACAAGTTACGCCGGTCAACCTTTGGTAGTCGGGTTTAACCAACCTCTTTTTACTTATAATCCTTTTAAGTGGAATAAGAAAATTGAGCCTTTAAAATATGAGGAATCCCAAAAGAAGTTTGTAGAAGAAATGGAAAAGGTAGCTTACGATGCTACACAATATTTCTTTGATATGTTATTGGCTCAAATCAATCATCAAGTAGCCTCTACAAACTTGGCAAATAACGATACGATCTTTAAGATTGGTAAGGGACGTTATAATTTAGGTAAAATTGCGGAGAACGAATTACTTCAATTAGAATTGAACGTGATCACTGCAGAAAGAAACCTTCAATCGGCCAATTTGGATGTTGAACGTACTTCATTAAACTTAAAAACATTCTTAGGTTTGCCTCCTACAGTTGATAATACCACTTTATCCCTTCCAAAAGAATTGCCCGACCTTACAATTAGTACAGATATCGCAATACAGGAAGCACAGATCAATAGGCAGCAATATATTAGTTTTCAGAGAAGGCGATTGGAGGCGGAAAGAGATGTTGCCAAAGCAAAAGGAGATGCTGGTTTACAAATTAATTTAAGTGGTCAGTTTGGTTTAACTCAACAAGCCATGGATCCAAGTGGTGTTTATCAAGATCCAAACGACCAACAACAGTTTCGATTAGGATTTAATATTCCTTTGGTCGATTGGGGACGTCGTAAGTCGGCTGTAGAAACTGCGGTTTCTAATCAAAGACTTGTTGAGAGTACAGTACAGCAAGAGGAACAGCTATTTACTCAGAACATTTATATGTTGGCTCGTCAGATCCCGATCATTAGAAATAAAGCTTTATCAACAGAAAGAGCAAAAGTGATTGCCGAGAAGAGTTATGAAATCGCCCGTCAGAGATATTTGGTAGGAAAGATTAGTGTTACTGACTTGAACATCACTTTGAGAGATAAAGATGCGGCAACTAGAGAATATTTAGCTGCTTTAAAGGAATTCTGGTTAGCCTTTTATCAATTAAGAATGTTTACGCTTTATGATTTTATTAAAAACGAAAAGATCATGATGTATTAGAATTGGTCTTTATTTTGATATATAGTTAATCAGCTAAGCGTTTTTTCTCTTAGCTGATTAACCATCAAATTTCCGATATCCGTCATGAACAAAAAGCACTTAATATTATTATCCTTCATTTTTTTGATATTCAGTTGTGAGCAAAAAACCACCCAGAAAGAAGAGACTGAAACTACTGAATACGAAGAGTACAGTTTAGAAAAAGATGTAGATATAAACACATTAAATTCTAATGATTTACATTCGGAGTTAGATTCTTTACTAAATGAAGCGATGGCTTCTGAGAATTTAAAAATCAATTTTTCTAAGCAAATCATGGATGACTTGGTCCTTTCTGGAGTAACGATTAAACCAAAAATTAGAAAAGACCTAGAAAAAGCAATCGTTGAAGTGGAGAACCTTAAATACAACGAAATTTCTTTGGGTGATAATGATAAAATGATGGCTTATGATAAAGCTGTACAAAATTTATTAGATGCTTTAAAAAGCTTAGAAGAATCGGTAGGTGGTTTTGAAAAATATCCTCGACCAGCCATGTTGGTAGAAAGCATTGATAATTCTAGTACTAGGGATATTTTTACTAGAGGTTACTACAACGGTGCTGCTCAACAATGGAACTACTTGATAAAAGATTATGCTGATAAAGTAAAAAAAGAAATGCCTGAAGCTTCTCTACAACCCGTTCCATATTTTTATGGAGAAGAGCCTATTTAGAAAATCTCGAAAAAATATTTATTACACTAAAGTATAATTACATATTACTAAATATGTATAGAATCCCGTAATCGTAGACTTTAATAATAGGAATTAAACTACTATTTAAGTCTACGATTACGGGATTCGATACATAAAAGAGAATATCACTTATTATTCTTTCATAGCTTCCTTCAAAACTTCCAACTTTCCATCAATCTGATGATGAATCTCTAAATCTAGAAGATCAGCTATAAGTGGATATATGTGTACATTTTCGAAAGAAGGAATCACTTTATTTTTTTGAAAATGAGATCCGACACCATAAAATACAGCATGCATTTCTTTATTGGTATAAGGATCAAAACCATGCATTCCCTTACTCACTGTTTTTCCTTTGTAGGCAAAGGCTTTAGGAGGAATTCCTTCACATATCACATCAGGAATGCGACTCCCTTCAGAATAATGTAATTTTTGAGGCATTTCATTTTTTAGATACACCTTAAAATCATTTTTATATTTCCCTAAAGATTTTTTTAGCTGCTCGTCATCACCATTTCCTTTGTTGTAGAAAAATAATTGTGAACCGCCTGCATTTACTACTTCATACTCCTCAAATGTTCCTAAGTCATCGATTACAATTGGGTTCTTTTTATCTACCTCTATCATTCCATGATCGGATACTACAATTAAATCTACAGGAACATCTGCTTTATTAATCACTCCCATTAGTTTTCCAAGAATAGTATCTACCTCTTCTACGGCCTGTTTTGTTTCCTCACTCTCTGGCCCATAATGATGCCCTTGAGTATCTACCAATGAAAAGTATAAAGATATGAATCGAGGCCTCACATCTTCCTTATAACTTAACCAATTTTCTATTTGTTGCACTCGCTCTATATAAGGAGTTGACTTATTGTATTTATAAAAATAACTTCCTTGCATCCCTCCTATTCTTGCATCAGACGTTGGCCAATAATAAGAGGCAGACTTTATACCTTGTTGTTCAGCTAAATTCCACAAAGGCACTCCTTTACACCAAGTTGCATCTTTCTTCTCTAATCCTATATGATATTTTTGATCTCTATCAGGATCGTAAAAAACGTTATGCACTAAACCATGATTTTGAGGGTACATCCCCGTTACCAAGCTATAATGATTCGGGAAAGTTTTTGATGGATATGCAGGAATCATGGATACTGATTTTACTCCATTTTTGGCTATCTCATCTAGATTAGGTGTATCGTAAATTTCTGGATAATCATATCTAAATCCATCCAATGATACGAGAATAACAGTATTGTTTTTCTGATTTGATTTATGGGTTTGACAAGACATCAAAAATGTGATGGTTGCCAGAATAATTAGATTTTTCATTTAATGGTATTTTGGTCATTCGAAGATAATTGATTTTGATTAATCTTTAGATGTGTTTAAATGTTTATTATCATATATTCTTATTTATCTTAAAATATTTTTAGGCTTGTCTAAAAATTATTTTTACATTTGTATCACCAATAGTTTATAACTACTTAAATTTATAATAAATCATGAAAGTTAATATCACTTTCTTATTTGTGTTAATCACCTCATTAGTGATGGGGGCAGCGAAAGTAAATATTCGAGGACATATTACTAACAACAAAGAAAATATTCCATTTGCCACTATCTCTGTAGATGATGGGAAATTCGGTACATCAACTGATGAATCAGGACACTTCTCTCTCGCACTTGAAAAAGGGAAACAATATACTATTACCATTTCTGCAGTTGGATATAAAACTATAGAATTAAAGTATACTGCTAAAAACAATGCGGATGAGTTGCATATCAACTTAGATAAAGATTTACTTCAATTAAATGAAGTTGTCGTTTCTAGTAATCGTAGAGAGCAATCTAGAAAAGAAACCGCTGCAGTAGTCAATGTAGTCAACAAAGAAATATTTGAGATTTCAAGTTCAAAAGTAGTTGCAGATGGTTTAAACTTTGTCTCAGGTGTAAGAGTAGAAAACAATTGTGGTAACTGTGGTACAACAGCTTTAAGGTTAAATGGTCTTGAGGGTCCATACACACAAATTTTAATGGATAGCCGTCCACTATTTAATGGTTTGGTCAGCGTATATGGTTTGGAACAAATTCCAGTATCTATGGTCGATCAGATTGAAGTAGTTCGTGGAGGTGGTTCCGTTCTATTCGGTGCAAATGCCATTGGTGGTACTGTAAACATTATCACAAAAGCACCTCAATTTAATTCTTATGAAGTAGGAACCAACTTTGGTACTATTGATGGTAAATCAAATGATTACAACCTATACTTTAATACTTCAATAGTATCTAAAAACGATAAAACCGGAGCATATGTATATGGTTCATATAGAAATAGAGATGCTTGGAATGCAAACCCTAATGACGTTTGGTATCACTTAGATGACAACGAACAACCTACAGGTGATGCAATGAAAGATGATTTTTCTGAACTTCCTCAATTGAAAACTGCTTCAGTAGGAACAAAAGTGTATCATTCATTCGATGATCAAAATAAATTAACTGCCGATTTCAGGTTTATTCATGAAGACCGTCGTGGAGGTAATAAATTTGATAAAGAACCTCATGAAACGGACATCACAGAGTGGGTAAACATGAATATTGTAAGTGGTGGCTTAAATTATGATTGGTACAGTACAGATAAAAAGAAGCATTTGAATGCTTACTCTAACCTACAATATGTAAATAGAGACAGTTATTATGGTGCAGATCAAGCGTTAGATGGATACGGCTTAACAACAGGTTTAACTTATATTGGAGGTGCTCAAATGAACTTCAATTTGGGTAAAATGTTAAATGCCGATTCTTATTTAGTTGTTGGCACTGAATATATCTATGATAATATCCATGATAAGAAGTTAGGTTATTATGATCAGGATGCTGGAGAAAAAACTAACGATATTCCAATTTCTAATCAAGAATCTCAAACTATGGCACTTTTTGCTCAAAACGAATGGAAAGGCAATAAACTTTCTGTCCTTTTAGGAGCAAGAATGGATTATGTAATGATTCAAGATTTTGAAAATACAGACAATAATAAAAACGTTTCAGCTTTCAATCCTCGATTAAACCTTAAGTATAATCTTACAAAAGAGATGCAAATTAGAGGTGGTATTGCTACAGGTTTTAGAGCTCCACAAATGTTCTCAGAAGATTTACACGTTGAAGTTGCAGGTGGACAAGCAGTTCGAACAGTACTTGATCCTAACCTTAAAGCAGAAAGATCTCTGTCATACAACTTTGCGTGGGATATGGAACATAGCTTTGGTAACACACAAGCTTATTTCTTAGTAGAAGGTTTTCATACAAGAATTTATGATCGCTTCGACAATCAGTTTACTGTAGATGTAGATGAAGATGGAAACGAAATCTTTTATAACTTCAAAAGAAATTCCACTTCAGATGCTATTGTTCAAGGTGTAAATATCGAAGCTAAGATTGCTCCTTCTGAAAAATTCAATATTCAAGGTGCTTATACCTTCCAATCGTCTAGATATGAAGAAGACAATCAATGGGGCGATGAGGAAACAAGTGTTTCTAAAGAAATTCTAAGAACTCCTAACCAATATGGTTCTTTGACATTGAACTTCCAACCTGCACAAAAATGGACAACATCATTGACCGGAGTTTATACTGGTAGCATGTATGTTCCATTACTTCCTGGTGGTTTCATGAATGGACAACCTGTAGAAAATGAGACTTTAATTAAAAGTGAATCATTCTTCGATATGGGTGCTAAAGTATCTTACAGAACTAAGTTAGGTAAGAATGCAAACATTCAGATTGGTACAGGTGTTAAAAACATCTTTAACCAAATGCAAAGTCAATTTGTAAGTGGTTCTGAAAAGGATGCAGCATTTGTGTATGGTCCAATTACTCCAAGAATGTATTTTATCGAAATTAAAATTGGTAATCTTCTGTAAGAAGATAATTGAATAGATTAGTAAGTGTAAAGGTGATAGAGTTGCTGACTTTATCACCTTTCTTATTAATTAAGTATCTGATTTCTATTGGCTATTTCCCAAATCATCATCATTCCTAACTTGGTTCTTTGATATAAAACCTCATAATTTATTTTATCTGAATCATCAGAAGGTAAATGATAATCTTTCATGCAGTGATCCGTAAAAAATGCAATTGGAATTTTATTTATTAAAAAATGATATTGATCGGAACGTTTATATAAATTCTCAGGATCTTTTAGATCGACAGTAAACTCCGGCATATACCTTTGATGTACCTCATTATTGACCTTATAAAATTGTTTCGACTGTTCACCCGTTCCTAAAAGATAGGTATAATTTGGATGATCATCGTATTTTTTGTTGATTCTACCGACCATATCAAAATTATAATTTGCTACAATTTTCTCCATGGGTACTAATGGATTTTGGCAGAAAAATTCAGAACCCAAAAGACCTACTTCTTCAGCTGCAAAAGCAATAAAAAGTATCGACCTCCTTGGGCCTATTCCATTTTCCTTTGCTTTTTTAAAGGCTTCGGCCATTTCCATGATTGCAGATGTGCCAGATGCATTATCATTAGCTCCATTAAATACCACTCCCTCTTTTGTCCCTAAATGATCATAATGTGCAGTAACGACTATAAATTCATCCTTTAAATCAGTTCCCTCAATATAACCTAGTACATTTTCATTATTATACTCAAGATTTTCATACTCTAATTCAATGGTTACTGAAGTACTCAACTGCTTTCTTTCTTTTTTTGATAAATTGTCGTACTTCTCAATTAGTGCTTGTTTTTCTTTTCCTAATAAAGAAAATATATCTTCTTGTTTTAAAGCAAGGCTATTTAAATCATTAAAACGTTCTTGAGGTGAAAGGTACATTCTATTGCCCATCATCGAACTAAATCGAATACGATGGACTAATAAATCTTTTTGATCTTTCGCAATAAAAATAACAAATTTAGCATGGGTATCCGGCACTTGTATTTGTTGATCCATAGGATTGTACTCTTTGAGTGCTAATGCTTGATTTTTCAATTTCCTTCCTGCAATATCTTTTAAGGTTAATTGATTCAAATAATGTAATTCAACCTCTGAAGTAGATGTCTCCTGCCCGAACATCATCAAAATATTCTCTTTCGTAATAGTATCATTTTCGTTAAATATATTCATTTTAGAATATCCCGGCTGATATACATTAAAAATTTGTGTCCAAGAATTATTTAGTTGTTTTAAACCTATCTTATGAAAATGATTTTGGATATATGATGATGCTTTAGAGTTCCCCAAATTCAGCATTCCTCTCCCTCCCAAATCATCGGATGCCAAATACCTTAAATGAGATTCAATATTGTCTTTTGATAAATAGCTGATTAACTCTTGTGTTTTTACAGAGTCTGCCTCTAGATTTGCTTTTTGTGAAAATACCTCAGATGATAATAATAATAGTGCAATAAAATTGAATTGAATAATTTGTAATACTCTCATAAGAAATAGAAGTTTATTTTAGTTTTCCCTCGAATGTAATACAATTTTCACCAACCTACAAAACACAAAAAAGTGATACAGTTTTCACTGCACCACTTAATTCATTAAAATTTATGTTTAACGATTAAAATCGCATTTTTCCGTTTTCAGCTTCTACCATGGTAGGAATAAAGAAAAGATCTACTATCCAACCGATACCAAAGATACCTCCTGTAAACAAGTAAAGTAATCCAGATAAAGGCCTACCTAAATAAAAACGATGGATGCCTAAGACACCGAAAAATATACATAAAATGTACGATACTGCTGTTGATTTCATGGTTTAGTATTTTAATTTGACACTTATACAATTATACGTAAATCAATTGTAAACAGTTGCTAATTTTACACTATTAAACCATCAAAATTTAATAGAATTTTATTTGGCATCCGAACATTGGAGAATAGGTCGAAAATGGCTGAATATTTAGTGACATTACTAATATATCTGTTTGAATTTCTCCAAATAAAGAAAACCTCTTCGTTACATTCACATTCAATCCTGCTCCACCTGAAAATGCTAAATCATTTTTACGAGTACTCGGAACATGATAATAGTTAAAGCCTAAATTTAATCTAGGATTAATCACCCCTTTACCAAATCTATATTCAAATTGAATTGGAATAATAGCTAAATCCCCATACTCTGTTGTTGCCTCATCTTTTTCTACCTCATAGCCATAAATAAATCCTGTTCTCACATAAAGATGCTCGCTTGAATTTGGTAACCATAGATAAAGTAATGCTCCCACATTATTATATTGAGTTTTGATTGTTGGATATACCATATAACCCATTGTGGGAGCAATAGAAACATTCAGTTTCCCTTTATCTTTTCTATAAACAACACAAGAATTTTCACCACAACTCTCGTTATGATATTGCTCTGTGATATTTGTTAAACTTGATGTTGATGGATTTTCTAAATACTCTATTTTCTTTTTAACATTATCTGAAGCATCCTCAAAATACATCAAAAGAGCAGTGTTCATTCTCCTATCTTTTTGAAAATACTTTACATCTTCTATTTTAACTTCTTTCTTTCCATAATGAAGCTGCAACAATTTATTTTCATCGTAATCAATGTAATACTTAAAGGCTCCTTTATGTCGAATTACATATAGATTTTTGACTCCTTCAACAAGGTATTCTACAAACCTTTGTTCATACTCATCATCGTTTACAGGAATTGATTTAGAGATATAATGTGCTCCATCGTTGAATAGATAACCTTTTATTTCAGAAGGTGAATAGTTTAATGTTTGTCCATCTTGCTCGTAAGTACATTTCTTATAATTCAGAATGTCTTTATGGTAAATCATGGCATCAATAGTGTCATTTGATAAGGTAACTAGTTTTCCTTTTCTTAATGACTTATCTTGCCCAAAAGAAAAGAAGACAAGTAACGAAAGAGAGATCGTAATAATTAGTTTCATTTTAAAAAAATAGTTTGCTTGTAAAATTAAATCGATCAAATATATAAAAAATCGATTTAATAAAAAACACTCATTATTAATAACTTAATCAATTCTTTTTTTATAAAACTGAAGATTAGTAAACGACTTTTCTTCAGATAAAATCATGCGTCGTGTTACCTTCATTATACCATTATCAGCAATTATTCTTTTTGCCTCTACAATTAACTCTCCTCCCTTATAAGTATAAGAATTCAATTGATTATAAGATATAAACTCAGACATCACTTCATTCGCTTGGGCTTTGTTTTCATGATCGTAACGTTTGCCATCAGGGGTGATAGTATAATCAATAGTAAATGATTGATCTTCTGCATCAATCCATTGAATGCTGACATCTAATTTCCCTTCTTTTCCTTCCTTAAATGTATAACTCGCTGATTTTGGCGGTATGCCGTTTTCGTAAATAGATAGCTCAGGTATCAATTCCCAAGTATGTAGAAATAGGTTTTTCATAGTTTTTGTTTGATGATACTTAAAAGTAAACACAAAAAAGGGCTAAGCAAAAAATGCTTAACCCTTCAATATATAACTAAAACGTTAAATTAGTTCGTATAGTCTGTTTCAGATCCTGAGAATGCTGCACGAGTGAATTCTCTGTTCAATCTTGCGATATGAGTGATAGAGATTTCTTTCGGACAAACAGCCTCACATGCACCTGTGTTAGTACAAGCACCGAATCCTTCAGCATCGTGTTGCTCCAACATTGCTAAAGCACGACGCTTACGCTCTGCTTTACCTTGTGGTAACACTGCCAATTGAGATACTTTAGCAGCTGTAAATAACATCGCTGATGCGTTTTTACAAGCGGCAACACAAGCACCACAACCAATACACTGAGCAGCATCCATTGCTTCGTCAGCTACAGTTTTAGGAATTGGAATCTCGTTAGCGTCAGGTACACCACCAGTAGAAACGGTAACGTAACCACCTGCTTGTTGGATTCTTTCGAATGCAGTACGATCCACCATAAGGTCTTTCAATACTGGGAACGCAGATGCTCTCCATGGCTCAACAACGATAGTTTCACCATCTTTGAAAGTACGCATGTGCAACTGACAAGTTGTGATACCATGCTTAGGTCCGTGAGGTTTACCGTTGATGTAAAGAGAACACATACCACAGATACCTTCACGACAATCGTGGTCGAAGTGTACTGGGTCGTTACCTTTCTTTAATTCGTTCTCGTTAAGAACGTCTAACATTTCAAGGAAAGACATATCTACTGATACATCATTTACTTCATATGACTCAAACTTGCCAGGTTTATCTTGACCTGCTTGACGCCAAATTTTAAGCTTAATATTTATTGTTTTTCCTGCCATGATCTTCAATTGTATTAGGTTGTTTTTTGTCAACAACCTGTTTGTTGAATTGTTTCAGACAGGCTGATGATCAAGTAATTAACCACCAACCTGATGATTAGATTACTTGTAAGAACGTTGAGTTAATTTCACGTTTTCGAACTCAAGTGTCTCCTTAGTTAACTCAGGATCTTTACCTTCTCCTGCGTAACCCCAAGCAGCTACATAAGCAAACTCGTCGTCTTTACGAAGTGCTTCACCTTCTTCAGTTTGTGATTCTTCACGGAAGTGACCACCACAAGACTCAGAACGGTTGTGTGCGTCGATAACCATCAACTCACCCAATTCTAAGAAGTCCTCTAAACGTAACGCTTTTTCTAACGTCATGTTTAACTCTTCATTTACACCGATCAATTTCAAATCACGGTTGAATTCAGCACGCAATTCTTGAATCATACCACGAGCTTTTTCTAAGCCCTCTTTGTTACGTGACATACCACAGTATTCCCACATAATATGACCCAATTTCTTATGAAGATCATCAGGAGTTTGGTTACCCTTGATGCTTAGAAGTTTGTCGATACGACCTTGTGCCGCTTTCTCAGCTTCAGCAAATGCTGGATGAGATTTATCAACTGCAACTCCTAGAGGTAGTGTAGCAATGTAATCACCGATTGTGTAAGGAATTACGAAGTAACCATCTGCTAGACCTTGCATTAATGCAGATGCACCTAAACGGTTAGCACCGTGGTCAGAGAAGTTCGCTTCACCTAAAGCGTAAAGACCCGGTACGTTAGTAGATAAGTTGTAATCTACCCAAAGACCACCCATTGTATAGTGAACAGCAGGGTAAATCATCATTGGTACTTCGTATGGATCATCGTCAGTAATTTGCTTGTACATATCAAACAAGTTACCGTATTTCGCTGCAATCGTAGCTTTACCATCACGCTTGATAGCATCAGCGAAGTCTAGGAATACTGCAAGACCAGTAACACCTACACCTCTTCCTTCGTCACATACCATCTTCGCGTTACGAGATGCTACGTCACGAGGTACTAAGTTACCAAATGATGGATATCTTCTTTCCAAATAGTAATCTCTTTCTTCCTCAGGAAGTTTAACAGCGTTAGCTGCAGTGATCTTTTGGTTTTTCTTGTCTTTTGGAACCCAAACACGTCCGTCGTTACGTAATGACTCTGACATCAAAGTTAACTTCGATTGGTAGTCACCATGTACTGGAATACAAGTTGGGTGAATTTGTGTGAAACAAGGGTTAGCGAATTTCGCTCCTTTCTTGTATGCTCTCCAAGCTGCAGAACCGTTAGATGCCATAGCGTTTGTAGAAAGGAAGAATACGTTACCGTAACCACCTGTACAAAGCAATGTAGCGTGACCTGCATGAGATTCGATTTTACCCGTAACCAAATCACGAGTTACGATACCTTTAGCAGCGCCATCAATAGTAACAACATCAAGCATTTCTTTACGCAAGTGCATTTTTACTTTACCAGTGTTGATCATTTTTGATAACGCTGAGTAAGCACCTAATAGAAGTTGTTGTCCCGTTTGACCACGAGCATAGAACGTACGGGATACTTGAGCACCACCGAATGAACGGTTGTCCAATAACCCACCGTAATCACGAGCGAAAGGAACACCTTGAGCTACACATTGGTCAATAATTTCAGTAGAAACTTCAGCTAAACGGTGAACGTTAGCTTCACGCGATCTGTAGTCACCACCTTTAATTGTATCGTAGAATAAACGGAAAACTGAGTCACCGTCATTTTGGTAGTTCTTTGCTGCGTTAATACCACCTTGTGCTGCAATTGAGTGTGCACGACGAGGTGAATCTTGGAAACAGAAAGCTTCTACGTTATAACCAAGTTCTGCTAAAGTTGCAGCTGCAGAAGCACCTGCTAAACCTGTACCCACAACAATGATAGTAAACTTTCTTTTGTTTGCTGGGTTAACAAGCTTTACGTTGAATTTATGTTTTTCCCACTTCTCGGCCAATGGACCTGCAGGGATTTTTGATTCTAATGACATTCTATTCTAATTTAAATGTGTTAAGTAAATAACTAATTGTCCCGATTATCCTCTGATAAACATTGCTACTGGAATTGCAGCAAACAATAAAGGAACAATAATAGAATATGCTTTACCTACAAAAGAGATGATTGGAGTGTATCTCTTATTGTTGATACCTAACGTTTGGAAAGCACTAGCGAAACCGTGCCATAAGTGATAAGCTAGGATGATCATTGAGATCACATAACCTGCTACAATCACTGGGTTTTGGTAAGATGTGTTTACTACTGCATACAAGTCTTTCATTTGTACTCCATCAACTGATGTCATACCGATAGTACCTGCGTACTCGTGCATTACTGCCCAGTATTGGCTTAAGTGAATCACTAAGAATACTGCGATTACAGAACCTAATACACCCATGTATTTAGATACCGATGAACCATCTTTGTTTGTCACTTTGTAAGCTTCACCACCTCTCGCTTTCTTGTTTTGAAGCGTAAGTACTGCTGCGTAAAAAATGTGACCTACGAAGAATAGTTTAAAAACATTTGCGATAACTTGAACTGCTGGATTCGTAGACATAAAGTGCGCGTATGCGTTAAATGCGTCTGCTTTTCCTAATAATAAAGTCATGTTACCTGACACGTGACCTGCTAAAAACAGGATGAGTAAGATACCTGAGAGAGACATCATAATTTTTCTCCCGATTGTACTACTCAACGATTTCTGCCAACTCATAAAAATTTAACGTTTAGATAAAATATTTGTTTGAGATAGTTCTCTGATTAATTCGATTGCAAAATTATACCTCAATCGTATCTGATACAATAATCCTTATCATAAGAGGGTTATTTTGAATGAATCTAAACAAGGTCGTCTCATTGACTTTCATTAAGATGTATCTATATATTTATTCATTGAATTTCAGACTTTTAAGACGTGTTATTTATACATTATTAATCATACTAAAAGTCTGTTCAAGGTAAATGTTTCCAAAAAAAGAAAACAAAAGTCATCTTTTCTAAAAGGGTAAATTCAATAAAAAACGCTACCAAAAATGAATTCTTGGTAGCGTTATCGTTGTAATGATTTTTTATTAGTCCAACTTTCCGGACCAAACCATATACTCAGTATAATTACTTAGATCTATTTCATCATCAAAAATGCCAAAAACGGTCGACCCTGAACCCGTCATGGAAGCATAAATTGCTCCTTTCTGATATAAGGATTTTTTGATGTTATCAATCACAGGATAATTCTTCAATAAACTATGTTCAAAATCGTTGACTACATTTCCTTTCCATTCATTAATTGATGATGTCAACAATTGCTTGAGATCGACTGATAATGGAGTTGGAGTAACACCACTGTAGGCTTCCTTGGTTGAAATATGAATATTCGGATTGACTAATACGATGTACTTCCCTTCAAGACTTAAATCTAAAGTATCAAATACTTCTCCTCTTCCGGTAACATACACGGGTTTGTTTTCGATAAAGAAAGGGCAATCGCTTCCTAATTCTGTCGCAAACCCTTCCATTTCTTCTATGCTCAACCCCAACTGATTCATATCATTTAGCATTTTGATAGCAAAAGCACCATCTGCAGAACCACCACCTAAACCTGCTCCAATAGGAATAATCTTATGAAGATGCATCTGTACAGGTGGGATATCGTACTTCTCATTTAATAAATGATATGCTTTTAGGCATAAATTTCCATCGGGGTTACCAGGGATTTCTATTCCAGTACTTTGAAATGACAATGTTTTTGCCGGAATCATTTCCAACATGTCACACCAATTCACTGGGTAAAAACATGACGCGATGTTGTGAAAGCCATCTGATCTTTTTTCTGTGATACCTAAGCCGATATTGATCTTAGCATTAGGGAAGGTAATCATGGTTGTATAGTTTAAATAGTATAGTGCAATATTAAGAGGATTAATTGGCTTCAACAAACTTCTTATACAACCACTTGTTAAAAAGTACTCCTAATAGTAAAACTATACTCCATTGAGTTACAATAGTTGCATTCGAATACACATCTATCATATTCCATTGTCCTTCTTCCGTAAACCAAGGATTGTTAGAATATCCTTGAGACATCCACCACCAAATTAAAAACAACCCAATCGGAATATTCACGATCATAGCTGTTTTATACATCCAATTCGGCAATATCACCGAGGAGTCCTTATCTATAAAGTTTTTCTTAAATGATGATATTCCATTTTTATGAACTGCGAAAACGATAAATATTCCTGATATCAATAAACCTAGCCCCCATACCCAATCTTGGTTAGAAAAGAAGTCCAAAGAATAAGCTGATGGAAACCCGAAAATCATACAAAGTAAGGCGGTGATGATACTTGCTTTGGTTCGATCAAATTTAAGATCAGTAAACGTACGAATACACAGTTCTGTCATACTTATCAAACTACTAAAAGCAGCCATGGCAAAAGCGACAAAAAACACCATCCCTAAGAATTCACCATAAGGAATCTTAGCAAAAAGTAATGGGATGATTGTAAAAGTCAATGCTGTATTACCCGATTGTAAAAATGTGATGGCTTGCTCATCCGAAGCAGCAATAGCAAAAACGGAAGGAAGAATAGCTATTCCTGCTATCAATGAAGCAATATTATTCCCTATTCCACTTACTAATATATTAAAGGTAACATCTTCCTTTTCTCTAGAATAGGAGGCAATGGTTAACATTAAGCCCCAACCTGCACCTGTACTCCAAGCCGATTGTGTAACAGCTTCTATCCAAACCCTTGAATTAAAGAATAAATCAGGATCTATGGAGAACATATACACTAACCCTTTTGGTCCATTTTCAGTAGACAAGGCCACAGCTGAAACCAATAGAATTAATATCAACAAAGTAGGAATTAAAATTTTATTTACTCTTTCAAGACCTTGTTGGACGCCTTTATATAACATCACAACAGCTAAAACCACACAAAATAAATGCAGACCTACGGTGGTGAAATTACCAGTAGAAATATTTGCCCAATAGTCTTCTAAAAACGATTGGGATAATCCTTCTAACATTTGAGGCGATTTGACTAAATCAAAAGTAAGTCCAACATAAGAAAGTCCCCAAGCCGTAACTACAGAGTAATAAAAGGTGATTCCTAAAGTACATAAGGTGATAAAAAAGCCCATCCAGGTGTATTTCTTCCCTGCCGCTTGAGCGAAGGCTGAAATTACTCCTCGTTTATATTTTTTACCAATCGAAAATTCTGATAATAGAATGGGAATAGACCAAACAAAAAGAAATAAAAACCAAAGAATAATAAAAGTTCCTCCATACTGACCGGCTAATCTAGGAAATCGCCAAAGGTTTCCTGCACCAATAGCCATGCCCAATGAAGCCAAAATCACTCCCCATCTGCTACTAAATTGTTGTTTATTTTCTTGTTTAGTCATAAAGTACTTTCTTTGCTCATCGATAAAAAATCGATAGTGTTTAAATATTTGAAGTTGGTATGTGGAACAAAGTTAAAGATTATCTGAAAAAATACGTGAGTATTCGCTATGGTTTGGCTGGAGCATTATTTTTGGGAGTAATGGTTTTTTCAATCAATTACTACAAAAGCGATCATTTGATGCTTTCCCTTACTGCTGCATTAAAACAAGCTGCATATACATTTCTGTTTGGTGGATATGTCTCTGCCTTATGCGAAAGATATACCGAAAAAAAGAAATATATTTTGGCAGTACTTCTGCCATCTTGCATTGCTATTGGAGCCACTTTCTTAGTGCATTCATTAAAGGGAACTCCAAACCCGGTACTTTCTACCATTCCAACAATGGTCTTTGCTCCTCTAGGCTTTTACTTTATTGGTTTTCGTAAAAGAAAAGAGTTACAAAAAGAGATCACTTAAAGTGATCTCGCTAATCTTAAACCAATAAAGCTTTGCTTTATCTGAGGTTCATCATAATTTCTGTAAGCAGGTCGACAAAATTCTTCCTCACTCATATAAGATCCACCTCTGTATACTTTCTCTTTACCATTCTGTACTCCTTGAGGATCATCAGACATTGATTTCTTGTATGAATCTACAGCGTACCAATCGTTTACCCATTCCCAAACATTACCTTGTAGATCATAAATTCCTAATTCATTTGGTTGTTTACTACCTACGGCGTTCAATTTTCCTTCTGAGTTATCTAAAATCCATGCCCTATCTGTGATATTGACATTACCTGTCTCTTCATCACTATGTTTTTTACCTCCGCGAGCCACATATTCCCATTCTGCTTCAGTAAGCAAACGGTAATCTTTACCCGTCAATGTATTTAGCTTTTTGATAAAATCTTGACAATCGTTCCAAGAAACCGTTTCCACTGGAAGATTACCCATTTTAGTTTCACTTGGATTTTTTCCCATCACCGTTTCCCAAAGATTTTGAGTCACTTCAAACTTACCCACAAAAAATCCACTAATCTTTACATTATGAAGCGGTAAAGAAGGATTCTCTCCAGTGTCTAAAACTAGATCTCCTTTTCTATCACCCATTTGAAATTCTCCACCCTTAACGTAAATCATATCAAAAGTGACTTCATCCACTTTTTCAGAATAATTCTTTTTCTTTTGAGCGTAGGTGTGTAGTGATACTAAAGAAAAAAGTAGAATAATAAATTTGTTCATAGTGTTCATCAGTTTATAAAAACATTGCAAAACCATTTCACTTGTAAGTCCTTACTTCAGCGATCTAGTTTTGCAATAGTTTCTTACTTAAATATTAATAAGTTTATAATAATTTCTTTATGATATCTACAATAGAAATACCCTCCGCTTCTGCTTTAAAGTTTCTCACTACTCTGTGTCTTAATACAGAAACAGCTACTGCTTGAATATCTTCGATATCCGGAGAATACTTACCAGAAAGGATAGCATGACATTTTGCTGCTATCACTAAATACTGAGAGGCTCTTGGACCTGCTCCCCAATCGATATATTTATTGGTTAACTCCTCCGCATATTCAGTATTCGGACGAGTTTTATGCACCAACTTCACTGCATATTCTACCACATTATCAGCAATAGGCACTCGACGAATAAGATGTTGGAAGTATAGAATCTCTTCTGCACCCATCACTTTACTTACTGTTTGCTTCTCATCATTGGTTGTTGTTTTCACCACATTTACCTCATCCAAATACGAAGGGTAATCCAAGATGATATTAAACATAAAACGGTCTAGCTGTGCTTCAGGAAGTGGATAAGTACCTTCTTGCTCAATAGGGTTTTGTGTTGCCAGAACAAAGAAGGGTTTTTCTAACAGAAACTCTTGATTAGCAATTGTTACTTTATATTCTTGCATCGCTTCCAATAAAGCCGACTGCGTTTTTGGAGGAGTACGGTTAATCTCATCAGCCAAAATGATGTTGGCAAAGATAGGTCCCTTGACAAATTTAAACTTACGGTCTTGATCCATCGTTTCAGCACCCAAAATGTCAGATGGCATTAAATCGGGAGTAAACTGAATTCTACTAAAGTCTAAATCTAAAGCTTGGGCAACAGTATTAATCAATAATGTTTTTGCTAGTCCAGGTACACCTTGTAACAAGGCATGTCCTTGACTAAAAATAGCAGTCAACACAAAATGAACGGTATCTTCCTGACCGATCACCACTTTTCCAATTTCGTCTTTGAGCTGTAAATATTTCTGATGTAAAGCGTCTGCCGCGTCTTTGTCTGAAGCAAAAGTTACTTTTGATGTCATGTCTTAATTGTTATTTCAGTTTTCGCCCAAATAAATTGATTTGCTTAGAGCACATTAGTTTTTTTAACCTATGACCTAATTGAAAGGGGGCGATCACAATCTTTATTGAAATTAAGGTATTTTCTTAAATAAAAAAAGGGCTTTCTGAGGTAATCAGTAAGCCCTTTAAAAATAATGCGTTGTACAGTCCTAAAATAACGATACACTAAAACAATCGTTATCATGGAAGAAAATAAAAATCAGTTCATTAAACGTACCCAAAAGGATTATCCAATGTCCTTAAAGCTTCAAATTGTCTCGGAAGTTGAAAACGGTCAACTAGGTCTTAAAGCAGCTCAACGTAAATATGGTATTCAAGGGAATCAAACTGTAAAGATTTGGTTACAAAAATATGGTAACTTTGACTGGAACCATAAAGTAAGTGCCATGAAGAAAAAAACACCTGAACAAGAGTTATTAGAGCTTAAACTTGAGTTGGAAACAGCAAAAAAGAAAATCAAACGATTAGAGGCTGAAGCAGAAAAAGCTGACCATAAATCAATTATTTTCGATATGATGATTGATTTGGCTGAAAAGGAATATAAAATTGATATAAGAAAAAACTCTTCACCCAAGTAGTAGACCATTTCAGAGGTGAGTATTCTAAAGGTGTAGAATATTCAAGTCAATTACTTGGGAAAGACCGTCAAGTGTATTACCGCTCTATTAAGCGAAAAGAAAAAGATCTGAAAATTTCTGAGCAAGTAGTATCACTCGTAGAAAACGTTAGAATAAAGTTACCCAACAGTGGTCATAGAATGTTGTACACTCTACTGTACTCTGATTTGAAATCTCTGGGTGTAGGACGAGATAAATTGCTGCAGATTTTGAAAGCCAATCACTTAGATATAAAACCTAAGAGAGCATATCATGTAACAACAGACTCAGATCATAGATTCAAAACTTATCCAGATTTGGTTGATGGCTTAGAAATTACTAGGCCTGAACAAGTCATGGTAGCTGATATTACATATGTTGGCACAAGAGATAACCCTTGGTATTTAGCTTTAATTACGGATGCTTATTCTAAAAAAATTATGGGATATGACTTATCTAGGTCGTTAGATAAGCAAGGTGCAATTAGGGCATTAAAAATGGCAATAAAACAACGTGAGTATAAGGGGGAAAAGTTAATTCATCACTCAGATAGAGGTGTACAGTATTGCAGCAAAGCTTATCAGAAATTGCTTAGAAAAGCAAAAATTATAACGAGTATGACTGAGACTTATGATCCATATAAAAATGCTATTGCAGAACGCATCAACAGAACCATAAAGCATGATTTTAATCTGAGTAAATATGTTAATTATGAAATAGTCTTTGAAGCATACTTAAAAGAATGTATAAAAACTTATAACTTAGTGCGACCTCATATGTCATGCTATATGAAAACACCAATTCAAATGCATAAAACAAGAGGAAAAAGAAGAAGAACTTACCAAAAGGTAAAGGTAAAAGCAACATAACAAATTTTAGAAACCTTTAATGGTGGAAATATGTTAGGCGAAAAAAAGACCCAATAACTTTTAAATTATTGAGTCTTATATTTAAAATAAATTTAGTAAAAACCTGTATCGTTATTTCAGGACTTTACACGTTTTAATTAGATGCCATCTAAAACATCACAAGCATCAAACTCTGGATCAATTTCGATGAAAACATCGTTTTTAGCCGATTTAATCCATTTCTCTAAAATCTGATTTTTCTGAGAATTCAGCGTAGCTTGCTGTAATTTTTGATAATCATCTTTCAAGTTAGCGTAATGCGGAGGTTTGTATTCTGAGTAGTAAATAATACGTACCGCTTGCTGACCATCTTCTGTTCTATACTTTAAAGGCTTAGAAGTATTTCCAACGCTCATTGTATCAATAGCGAAGAATACTACCGGATCCAATTCATCCGTTGCCATGTAAGACGATCCTGTTACTTGGTTTTTAAAGTAACCAGCATTTGATCTTGTTGGTTGATCGTCTGAATATAAGTTTACTGCTTTTTCGAATCCTAAAGTATCCGATTCTGCAATTAATGTTCTAATACTATCCAAGAAAGACACAGCGTCTTTTACATCTTGGTAATTTGATTTTGGACGAATCAAAATGTGTCTCGCTCTGAATCGGCCACCTCTTCTTTCCAATAATTGAATCAAGTGGAAACCGAAATCAGATTCTACAGGATCAGCAATTTCATTCGGATCGATCGTCAAGGCAATTTCTTCGAATTCTGGTACAAGTTCACCTCTACCGTGCCATCCTAAGTCACCACCTTTTCTAGCAGAACCGTAATCCTGAGAATACTGTTTCGCTAAAACGCCAAAATCTTCTCCTGCTTCAATTCTCTTTTTGATATCCAATAACTGCTGTCTTGCTTTTTCTTTTTCCGACTCAGAAACTTTAGGGTTACGTACAATCTGTCCCACTTTTACTTCTGCCGCTAAAAAAGGAATACTGTCTTTTGGAATCGACTCGAAGTATTTCTTCACCTGTTTAGGTGTAATTGACACATCCGAGATAATTTGTTGTTGCATAGTCTGAACCGTCATTTGTTCTTTCACCTGATCTCTCAAGTCGTCTCTCAAATCGTTCACCGATGCACCCAAAGTTTTTTCTAATTTCTCTTGAGATCCCGCCTGAAGAATAAAGTATTGCATACGTCTTTCTAATTCTTCAGCTACACGAGCATTATCTACCTCTACAGAGTCAATTTGTGCCTTTGCATACATGATCTTGTTTACAATAAGGTTTTTTAAAACCTGACACTTGGCTGCTTGTTTGTCTTTAGGATACTCACCACTACTCAACATTTGTTGGTAACCTGCTTCTACTTCAGATAATAGAATGATGTTATTATCCACTTTAGCGATGATCTTATCTACTGGAACAGCGTCTGTTTGTGCAAAAGAGGCTATGGAGATCAACGTTAAAATCCCTCCTAATATAGTTGATAATTTGATATTCATATTTTTGATCACTTACTTCTTTAAGTAGTTTAGTACTTAGTTAGAAATATAAATTTCTTAATGTGTTTAGCGTTCTTCTTTAAAATAAATTTCGTATTCCTGATTCTTAGTAGCTTCATCAAACAACTCGTTTTCCAACTCTGCCCTTAACTGAAGTTTTCTTCTTCCAAGAATTACATTTTTCACCTGTGGTTCTACGAACTGTAAAGGTGGAACCTGATCGACGATTTTATAATCTTCAATTTTGTAAAAGTACGTATTATTTTCGTCCGATACCTCCCAAAAATTGTCTCTTTTCAACAATTTTGTTACTTCGGCTTGAGATTTCATAAATGGAGTACCAAAAAGTAGTTCATCAAGATCCAACCAAACCGAATCTTCCAAATGTACAAAATCCGCATAGGCCAAAGCAGAAGACTTTAATTTATCTTTATCTCCTTCTTTTTTCGACATCATCAACTTTTTCACCTTCTTTAAATCAGGTGCGTTGTTGGGATAACGAAGAAAGATTCCTCTAACGATATTGGTTTTCAGAATAAAATCATCAGAATTAGAATTGTAATGCTTTTTGATCTGATCCTGTGTTACCAATGTGTCCAAGTTTTGAGCAATAAATTGTCTTTCATACTCGTGCATGATCAACTGATATTTATACTCCTCTAACCTTCTGTTAAGGTCTAATTTTTCTACATCTACCTTGGTTTGTGCTCTTTCCAACATAATGGTTTTTCGCACCCAAGTATTCACATATCTCTCTTTAATATTCAGTGAATCTTTAGAGGACATTCGTTCAGTAAAAAGATTACCTAATTCCGTATCGTATAAAACTTTGTCGTTTACCTTAGCCAAAGCTACACGTGTACTTTTTATGTTCTCTTCCTCTACCGCTTTTTCGAATGCACCTTTAATTTTATCACAAGAGCAAAGTGACAATGCAAGTAAAATTGAGGTTAAATATCTTCCGTTTTTCAAGTTCATAACGGCAAATTTATAAATTTAGCGTTGGCATTCATTATTCCCGACACACATTAGAGGCTTTTTGATAAAAAAAATCTCTTAAAATTTTCTAAACAGAGGAACTTTTCCTTCAATTCGACATCAAAATGTTGTTTACCTCCTAAAAAAAATCTCCTATATTTGATTTTTTAAATGACAAATACACTTGCCCACCGGCAGTTTTATATATAAAATATGAATTCAGCGCAGCTTAAAGAACTTATCGGGAGAGTCAACGACTTGGAGAGATATCTTGATATTGAGAATAAAAAATCAGAAATAGAGGAGAAGGAAAAGGTGACAACTGCCGCAGGTTTTTGGGACGATCCAAAGGCAGCTGAGGTCGTATTGAAAGAAATTAAAGGCTTGAAATCTTGGGTCGTTAAATTCGAAGAAATCAAGGGTATGACAGAAGATTTGGAAACCTTATTTGAGTTTTTCGAAGCTGGAGATGTCGACCAAGAAGAGTTGGATGCTGAAGGTTTAAAAACTGAGGAAGCTATTGAAGCTTTGGAAGTAAAGAAAATGCTGGATGCTGAAGAAGATGGTCTTTCTGCTATTATGGAAATCAACTCTGGAGCTGGTGGTACCGAATCGAATGATTGGGTAGAAATGCTTTTCCGTATGTATAAAATGTGGGGAGAATCGAATGGTTACAAAGTAAAAACTGTAAATATCCACGAAGGAGAAGTTGTTGGTATGAAACAAGCTACTTTAGAATTTGATGGAGATTTCGCTTACGGTTACCTTAAATCCGAAATTGGCGTACACCGTATGGTTCGTTTAAGTCCGTTTGATTCAAGTGGAAAAAGACACACTACTTTCGGTTCTGTATTCGTCTACCCCATCGTAGATGATTCGATTTCTATTGAAGTCAACCCTGCCGATATCACTTGGGAAACATTTCGTTCTGGTGGTGCTGGTGGACAAAACGTAAACAAGGTAGAAACTGCCGTTCGTTTACGACATACTTCTGGTATTATCGTTGAATGTCAGCAAGAGCGTTCTCAATTGCAAAACAAGGAGAAGGCAATCAAAATGTTGAAATCGAGATTATATCAACAAGAAGTAGAAAAGAGAAATGCGGAAAGAGCAAAAGTGGAAAGTTCTAAGAAACGTGTGGACTTCGGTTCTCAGATTAGAAACTATACCATGCATCCCTATAAATTAGTAAAAGATATTAGAACAGCTGTTGAGAAAACAGATGTACAAAAAGTATTGGATGGAGATTTAAATGACTTCATCAAAGCGTATTTAATGATGAACTAGTTAGAATTTTAGGGAAGAAATAAATCCCTTCTATCCTGCATCAAATAGCTTTTTGATAAAAATTAGTGAGATTTCCCGCAAGTCTCACTTTTTTTATACAACTTTACAGCAAGCATATAAACAGAAGATAGAGGTACACATCACCCTATCTCATGTTATAAACACATACATAACTATAACACCATGAACATCACTCTTGATTTTTTAAAAGAATTAGGAATTGAAAAACGTAACCCTGCCTTTTCTACAGGTAGAGTTTTTGCCGAGTTAAATTCAAAAAGAGAGACTCGTAAGATCTATTCACCTACCGACGGACAATTGATTGCTGAGGTTGAAATGGCCGATCAATCAGATTTGGAACACATCGTTCAAACTGCTCAATCTGCATTTGAAAGCTGGAAAGTTTTACCGGCGCCAAAACGTGGAGAGATTGTTCGTCAGATCGGAGAAGAATTAAGAAAATACAAAGAGCCTCTAGGTAAGCTCGTTACCTATGAAATGGGTAAGATCTATCAAGAAGGACTTGGTGAGGTGCAAGAAATGATCGATATCTGCGATTTTGCTGTTGGACAATCTAGACAATTGTATGGTTTAGAAATGAAGTCTGAAAGACAAGACCACAGAATGTTCGAGCAATGGCATCCGCTTGGGTTAGTAGGAATTATTTCTGCTTTCAACTTCCCTGTTGCCGTTTGGTCATGGAACTCAATGATTGCGGCTATCGGTGGTAATGTTTGTATCTGGAAACCTTCGGAGAAAACACCTCTTACGGCAATTGCTTGTCAACACATCCTACAAGATGTGCTAAAAAACAACGACCTCCCAGAAGGTTTATTTAGCTACATTATTGGTGATGCAGAAATTGGTGCTTCTATGTCGCACGATTCACGCTTCCCGCTTGTTTCGGCTACAGGGTCGACAAGAATGGGTAAGAAAGTAGGTGCTGCAGTAGGTGCTCGTTTGGGTAAATCACTTTTAGAACTAGGCGGAAATAATGCTTTAATCATCACAGAGAATGCTAACATAGAAATGGCTATTCGTGCTACTGTATTTGGTGCAGTAGGAACATGTGGTCAGAGGTGTACTTCTACTCGTCGTTTGATTGTACATGAGGCGGTTTATGATCAAGTAAAAGAACGTTTATTAAAAATATATCCGTCATTATCTATTGGACACCCTTTAGATGAGACAAAGTTAGTTGGGCCGCTAATTGATGAAGACTCGGTAACTGCTTTCAAAAATGCAATTGAGAAAGCGAAAGCTGAAGGAGGAAATCTTTTAATTGGCGGTACATCTTATACACAAGATGGCCTTTCGAACAATTATGTTCACCCTGCTATCGTAGAGGCTTCAAACGATTTTGAGATCGTACAAGAAGAAACATTCGCTCCTATCCTTTATTTAATTAAATACTCTGGGGAAATTGAAAATGCTATTTCCATCCAGAATAATGTTAAACAAGGGTTATCTTCTGCAGTGTTTACCAATCACTTACTGGAATCAGAAGCCTTTTTGAGTGCAGCAGGTTCTGACTGTGGTATTGCCAATGTAAACATCGGTACCTCGGGAGCTGAGATTGGAGGAGCCTTTGGTGGTGAAAAAGAAACTGGTGGCGGCAGAGAGTCGGGATCAGATGCTTGGAAAGCTTACATGAGAAGACAAACAAATACTGTCAACTATGGTAAAGTGTTACCACTAGCTCAAGGTATTAAATTTGACCTCTAGACTACATAAAAGCGTACAATTAAACGTAGAATACAAATTCAATCGTTGATTGTACGCTTTATTTTTCCAACTTTGTAATTCAACCTTACATCAAAATCAATATACATCTAGTTATTTTATTGACAAATCCTTTGTTGTTCGAGAGTGTTTAGTTATATTGATTAAAGATTAAATGCTGAATAGCAAGTATTTGCTTGCTCATACAAGTAGGTAAACATGTTTCATTAACTCTTATTCCCTATAGCTTTACTTTTACCAGATGGCTCAAAAAAAATATTACTCAGTTATGTTGATTGACGATAATGAGATTGACAATCTTATTAATCAGAAAATGATTGAGGCTTCAAAAATTAGCGATAACATATTTATACATTCAGGTGCAAAAAGTGCTATTGAGTTTTTGCGTAATATCGAAAAGCTTGGTGATGTAGCTGATCAAATTTTGCCCGAATTAATATTCTTGGATATTGATATGCCTCTAATGGATGGTTTCCAGTTTCTAGACCTCTTCAATCAATTGGAAGAAAAAACAAAAGAAAAATGTAAGATTATAATGCTTACATCTTCTATCAACCCTCAAGATATCAGTAGATCTCAAAACTACAGTTATGTAAAGAAATATGTCAATAAACCTCTTACTCAAAAGAATTTGAGTGGACTAGAGGTGTAGACATAATAGTATTCTATAAAAAGAGGTTATTACATAATTTAATGTGATAACCTCTTTCTTTTTTTAGTAATCTAGATGACATTTTTTATATGTCATATAAAATAAAAATGGTTGTCCATATTTAAATGAACAACCATTTTTTTCTATTTGAGAAATCTTAATATTCCATTTCCCCGCTCACCAATCGAATAAATCGATCATCCATTCGGATGGTTCGTGTTGGAGCAAATATATATGGTGACTTTATCTGTGTATATCGAGTAATAATGTTCGATACTTTAGACATTTTATCTCTTTTTGCTTCTGACATTCCTGTTTTTAGCATCTTAAGGAACAATGTAATCGAAGGACAACTTTCCTTACCCATCAAACGGATTTGTCTTTGTATGCTATTGGCTAACTGATTAAACAATTCAAAATCACGAATACACACATATTGTAATGCGAGTAAACATTTCACCTCTAAGAATGCATGAGGGTATTTCTTCAAGCTTATTTCGTTCAATAAGTTATTTAAGAATCTTGCTGCCTCATCAAATTCTCCAGAGTAATAAGCTGATATGGCTCTGTAAACGATATAAGAAACATAGTTCGGTATATCATTTATGTCTGGTTCAAAATCATCAAACGTAATCTTGTTTTGCTCAAACAGTTCTCCTTGAGTTTCTGTTTGCAAAGCACGTTGCATCTTTGTTTGAAGGAATTGTGATGGGAAAGTATACTGACCACTATGCATTAATAAGGCTTGTACATCTTCATTTACTGCATCAAAATATTTACTTGCCTTTCTGAATACGCCATAGTGAGTATAGTATTCTAATTTCAGGAATTGGAATACATTATTCATATGGTAGTAAATAGAATCCATATGGTATTGATCAAAAATTTGATCGATCTTATGGAAAATATCTTCTATTGGTTCTTCCTCATCTACATGATTAACGGCATTAATAGCCACCTGTCGCTCATCTTCGATAAATAAACGGTGAAAGATGCTCATACAGCTTTGGTACACAAAAGGTCTGTGCGACTCATAAAGCTTACAAGTATTCTTTATCTCTTGATGTAAGAGATCCAAACCCATTTTATCTGCCTCATCACCTGTAAAAGCGTACACTCCAAACTTTTTAAAGTAATCGGCTAAGATATCTTCTATCTTATCAACAGCTAACATGTACGCAACATGCTTATTGTATAACTGAGAATAATTAAAGAAATCTGGGGAGTTGATATGAAGGCGTTTTAATGCTTTGTATACAACCGTTAATTCGTTGGATAAATCATAATCTAGTAATTCCTTCTCCAACTTCTTTAAAGTAACTATTGAGATTGCTCGCTTCTTCGTAAAAACCATCTCATGAATATTGGCTACTTTCTTTAACAAATCAGCCCTTGGACTTTCCATTTGTTGAAGTAAGTAATCCTCAATCTTTTGATTAAGACGAGATCGCAAAGTATAGTAAGCGTTAGTATTCACATCCAACTCATTCATTATCTGTTGATCGGATGCTTTTTTCTCCCTCATCGAAGAAAGTAAATATGCTGACTTATCAGCATTACTATCTACCAGACTAGTTCTGATAGACTCATAATCTTTTTCTGATAATTGTTTAACAATATGCTTTAGCCTCGCCATAAAAGTTATTTGAGTGCTTTATTTTTTTCAATTTCAAAGTGCCTTGAAAAGATGATGTCATAGTTGAGCTATAAAGAAATATTTCTAAGGCAAAGAATAACCGATTTAAGTATCAAAATTATTCACTATAAATATAAGCATAGATTTAGAATAATCTTATGTACTTTAATAGGTCTTTTTTGGACAATTTAGGAAAAATGATAAAAAAAGGTAATTTTCTACCAAGAACTTATCCAATTTTTCAAAATGTCTAGTCCGAATTCGGTTAAAATCGCTTCTGGGTGAAACTGAACACCATAGATGGGTAAGTGCTTATGTTGAATCGCCATTACTTCATTTTGCTGGGATTGTGCGATCACTTCAACTTCCTCAGGTAAGTGATCTAAAATTAAAGAGTGATACCTCACTACAGTAAGTTCTTCAGGTATTCTATCAAATACTACAGTCGATGTATCACAGCTTATTCTAGACATTTTCCCGTGCATGGGCTTTAGTGCTTTATGCACTTGCCCTCCAAAAAACTCCCCTATTGCTTGATGCCCCAAACAAATACCCAAAATTGGGTGTGTTTTATGGTAATGTTTAATCACCTCCATCATATTCCCCGCTTTATCTGGGGTCTCTGGACCTGGAGAAAGTACCACCGCCTCATATTTATAAGGAGTAATTTCATCCAAAGGAGTATCATTTCTTACAACTTCTACTTTTTTACCTAATTGTGTAAAATAATCTACAAGGTTGTAAGTAAATGAATCGAAATTATCTAATAATAAAATCATCGTTGGTGATTAATGGAAACATACAATAAATAGCTTTCCGAGAAAAGCCATGCAAAAATAAAAAAGGGAAGCATTATCCCTCCCTTTTTTTATAAATTTTGTTCAAATAATTCGTGAATTTCTTTACTGTACCGTTTCATGCTTGGCATTATGGTACCTCCTGCATCTAAAACCCAATCATTTAAGTCTAACAATTTAGGATAAACTACAGAATCTTCCGTGACATCTTTTGGTAATCCTAATCCCGCAGAATTAAACAAACCCAAGATTACTGATAATGACAAGGCATACTTAAAACCACCTAATAATAAAGCGGCGACATTGTCCAAGTCGTCCAGTACAGAATAATCGATTTTGTTCTGTAACCACTTCCCTAATAAGTTAAGGGCCATAGTTCCACCGAAGAAAAGCACAACATAAGCAAAAAACACTGTTGATTTTGGTGTCTCAAAGTAAGATTTTGATGAAGAAAAAGCTCCTGCCACTCCAAAAAATATCAGAGAAGCACCAATGATGAATACCACTGTCGAAATAATTTCTAATAAAAATCCCCTTCTAAAACCTTTATAGGCTCCATAAACAATCGTGCCGAGTAAAAAAATATCGGTTACTCTTATGTATGAAGTCAAAAAACCTAAATTTTGCTCCACTTTTTTATGCTTTAGTTTTACGAATTATACAAGATATATTTTAAACCTGAATTGGTTAAATATCAAAGTTATGATAAAGCTGCTTTCACTTTAGCAGAAACTACTTTCATATCAGCTACACCTGCAAACTTTTTGTTTGCCGCTCCCATTACTTTACCCATATCTTTCGGCGAAGTGGCACCTACTGCTGCTACTAATTCTTTTACAGCCGCCTCTACTTCTTCCTCTGACATTTGTTGTGGCAAATACGATTCTATCACTTTCAATTCAGCCAATTCTACTTCAGCCAAATCTTCTCTTCCACCCGATTTGTAGGTATCGGCAGATTCTCTTCTTTGTTTTGCCTCTTTCATTAATAGTTTCAACTCTTGCTCTTCAGTTAAAACAGTACCTACTCCCTCTGCAGTTTCTGCAAGTTGTATTTTTGCTTTTAGTTGTTTTAAAGTACCCAATGTGGCCTTGTCTTTTGCCTTCATTGCCGCCTTCATAGCGTCTTGAATTTTGTCTTTTAAGCTCATTTTCTATTACGTTTATTTTTTGTCTTAATCTTATTTTGACACAAAAATAACAACTTATGTTACGTTTGCTATGAATATACATAAATCATTAAAAATTCCTATTGACTTCAATGAATAATATGCATTGTGATATCAAAAACTAGATTTATTTAATTTTCATGCATGAAAAAATCAAAAATTTGAGATCAACAAAGAACTATTGCATACTTTTGTGTTATCAATAATAAAAAGAGGAAAATTATGACACGCTTAAGTGTAAATGTAAATAAGATTGCCACTATTAGAAACGCTAGAGGAGGCAACAACCCTAACTTGGAACAAGTAGCAAAAGATGCGGAAAGATTTGGTGCTGAAGGAATTACTATTCACCCTAGACCAGACGAAAGACACATTACAAGAAAAGATACGTACGACCTTAAGAATGTAGTAACAACGGAATATAATATTGAAGGAAATCCTGAGCCTCGCTTTATGGAGCTAGTACTTGATGTTGTCCCAGAACAAGCCACTTTGGTTCCTGATGCCGACGACGCCATTACTTCTAATGCAGGTTGGGATACCATTACACATAAAGAGTTCTTGACAAAAGTAACTGCCGACTTAAAAGCCAAAGGTATTCGTGTTTCTATTTTTGTAGATCCTGATCCTAAAATGGTTGAAGGCGCTGCTGCATGTGGTGCTGACAGAGTAGAGTTATATACAGAACCTTATGCGGCAAACTTCCATAACGATAAGGAAAAAGCCATTGCACCTTATCAAGAAGCAGCAAAGAAAGCGGTTGAACTTGGTTTGGGTTTAAATGCTGGACATGATTTGGATTTAGACAATTTGGCTTATTTCCATCAAAATATCGAAGGTCTAGATGAAGTATCTATTGGACATGCATTGGTTTGCGATGCTTTATACTACGGTCTTGAAAATACTATTCAACTTTACTTAAAACAATTAAAGTAATGCGTTGGGAAAACATCATAGCGGATGCAAAGCATTTGAGTGATGATGAAGAAAGTGTGCTTCAGTTAATAGAAATGGGGCACACTTTCCCTTTAAGGGGGATTCATGTTTCTCCTTATTGGGTAAAAAAAGCCGCAAGAGATTTAGAAAATGATGACACTCTAATTTATACCACTATCGGTGGTGAAGAAGGATCTTCTCTAACTCAAGTAAAACTTTTTGAACTGGAACAAGCCATCAAACAAGGCGCTTTTGATATTGGTGTACATTTAAATATGAGTGCTTTTAGAAGTAATATTCAATGGTGTAAGATTGAATTTTTACAACTCTCTAACACGGCACATGAAAAAGAAAAATGCATCAGTTTGTCAGTTCCTTCTAAAATCTTCGACCAAAAAGAAGCTGATCAGATTTCAGCATTGATCAAACAAAATGGTGTGGACGGCATCACTTTATCAGAAGACAATATCAATTATCTTCCTACTTTCGAGAAGTTGGATATTGAAATCAAATTAAAGACAAATAATCTAACAAAGTTTCAGCATTTGTTACAACAAAATGAGACAGCTTTAATGCTTCCTTATGTCAATCTGTCATAAATTTTCAAAAGGCATTTTTATTGTAAAAAAGAACTGAAAAAATTAGACATGAAAAAAACACTTCTTACCATTATCATTAGTGTTTTAAGTGGTTTATCGGGTGCATTTTTATACATAGAATTTTTACAGCCCCAACCAACTGAAAACAACTTCGCTTTCGCTTCCAATACAGAAGCTGAACAACCTGTTATATCTTCTTCAAAAAGTGTATTTCCAAGAGACATTAATGCTGATCAATTGGAATTATCTGCTTTTGCAGACGCAGCAGAAGTAAGCACACAATCCGTAGTTTACATTGTTACCTACATTAAAGGGTATTCCAATAGAAAATCTTGGATGGAATTGTTCTTTGGTCCACAAGGGCGTCAGAATAATTCTAGAATGGCCATGGGATCGGGCTCTGGTGTCATCTTCACAAAAGATGGATACATTGTAACGAACAATCACGTAGTGAAAGGAGCCGATAAAATTGAAGTGATTTATAATAAAAGATCTTATGAAGCGAAATTAATCGGTATAGATCCATCTACTGATATCGCTTTACTTAAAATTGATAAAGAGGATCTTCCTGCTATTCAAATCGCCTCATCCAAAGCGGTAAGAGTGGGTGATTGGGTATTAGCAGTAGGTAATCCATTTAACTTGACAAGTACCGTAACTGCTGGTATCGTGAGTGCAAAAGGCAGAAAAATTGGGATTATGAATGATGTCTTCCCTATTGAATCTTTTATACAAACCGATGCAGCAATTAACCCTGGTAACAGTGGTGGTGCTTTAGTAAACCTTCATGGTGATTTAGTGGGGATTAATACTGCTATTTTATCAAAAACTGGAAGTTATGCTGGTTATGGTTTTGCCGTACCTTCTGATATTGTTGCCAAAGTGGTGAATGACTTAAAGAAATATGGTGAAGTTCAGAAAGCATTCCTTGGGGCAAGCATCAAAGAGGTGGACGAAAAAATTGCTGAGAAGCTTCAGTTAAAAACTATTGAAGGGGTGGTTATCACCAAAATTGAAGGAGGAGCAGCTGAGAAAAATAAATTAGAAGTTGGGGATGTTATCATCTCAATTGACAACTTTCCTATTGATTCCGAAGCGGCTTATGATGAACAGTTAAGCTACTATGTCCCTGGAGATAAGATTAGTTTAACCATCAAAAGAGAAAATAAAGAAATAGAAAAAACAGTTGTTTTAACAAATATTGATGGTACAACTGAAATTTCTGAGAAGAATGTGTACGACGCCAAAGAAATTGGTGCTAAATTTACGCCGCTCTCAAAAATAGAACAATCCAAGCTTGGTTTATCAAACGGTATTAAAATCGAAGAAGTAGCCAATGGAGGATTAATTTCAGAGATGGGCTTGAAAAAAGGGATGATCTTGGTATCAATTAATCGATATCCATTAGAAAACCCTAAAGATTTTTCAAAAATAGTATCTCGAATTCGTGGTCGAGTGATTTTAGAAGTTGTGAAACAAGATCGATCACACAGATACTTTAGTTATTATTTCTAGAATTAAAGATTTTATAAAAAATACATCATGGAACACGTAAAAACCCTAATTGTAGGTTCAGGACCTGCAGGCTACACAGCTGCAATTTATGCTTCAAGAGCGAACCTTAAACCACTTTTATACCAAGGCCCACAGCCTGGTGGTCAGTTAACTATTACTAACGATGTTGAGAACTTCCCTGGTTACCCTAAAGGAATCATGGGTCCTCAAATGATGATGGAACTGCAAGCACAAGCGGAACGTTTCGGAACAGATATCAGAACAGGTTTAGTAACTGGTGTGAAGTTTAACGAAAAAGGTCCTCATGTAGCGACTATCGACGAGAAAACTGAAATCTCTGCAGATACAGTAATTATTTCTACTGGTGCTTCTGCTAAATGGTTAGGTTTAGAGTCTGAAACTCGTTTGAACGGACAAGGTGTTTCTGCATGTGCAGTATGTGATGGTTTCTTCTACAGAGGTCAAGAAGTGGCTGTAGTTGGTGCTGGCGACTCAGCAGCTGAAGAAGCACACTACTTATCGAACTTATGTTCTAAAGTACATATGATTGTTAGACGTGACGAAATGAGAGCGTCGAAAATCATGCAAGATCGTGTGATCAAAAAAGAAAACATCGAGATTCACTGGAACAGCGAAACTCAAGAAGTTTTAGGTGATGACGTTGTAAACGGTGTTAGAATCATTAATAATAAAACTCAAGAAACTACTGACCTTCCTGTTACTGGTTTCTTCGTCGCTATTGGTCATAAACCTAACACTGACATTTTCAAGGGTCAGTTGGATATGGACGATGCAGGTTACTTGATTACTCAACCGGATAGCACAAAAACAAACATTAAAGGTGTTTTTGCTGCTGGTGATGTTCAAGATACGATTTACAGACAAGCAGTTACTGCTGCAGGTACTGGATGTATGGCCGCTTTGGAGGCAGAACGCTACCTTACAGAATTAGAAGACTAAATCACTTAGTTGATTCAAAATACAAGACTCATCTCTTTGGAGATGAGTCTTTTTTCATTCAAATGGCTTCTGTATACAATTTGTTTTCAAAAATAACGTTAACCAAGAAGAATATTAAAAGTAAATGATTGTCTTTTAGTTCATTATTTTTTAACCTTGTAAATTAGAAATTAAACAGATAGACAAGCTTCAACATTGTAGCTAAGTGTATTATAAATAGATTATGTATTATACTTTTTGTAATGTGAGACCAAAAATCTCACAAGTACTTTTTTTAGCAACCATAGGTTTATTTTTATCTTCAGCATCTTTTGGTCAAGGATTCATCAAAAAGCTTTTTAAGAAAAAAGAAAAAGCCGAGATTCAGACTGCTACTATTGAAAAAGAAACTGTTGTTGAGGAAATCGCATCTACTCCTTTCTTATTAAGTAATGGAGAAATAGATTGTGCAGAAACTCAACTATTAGAACAACTCCCTACCCCTTATCAAAGAGAAAATTTAAACGAGAAAGAAACTTGCCCTGAATTGATAGAAATTCAAGCAGGGAAATTTGTTGATGCTACTTATATTAATGGTTTCGACTATTATAAAGCTTGGGACAACTATAACGTTAATCCGTACAACATCTCACATAAAGTTTTGAGCGATTCTGTACGACTACACCTTTATGACAGTGCTGATGCTGCTACGGCTTGGGCTTATCCTTTAGACAAACCAATGAGAGTGACTTCTAAATATGGTTTTAGAAGATGGAGGTTCCACCATGGTGTAGATGTAAAGGTGGCTATCGGCGATTCTATCCGTTCAATGTTTGATGGTGTTGTTCGTATTGCCAAGTACAATAGAAGAGGCTATGGTTACTATGTTATGGTTCGTCATAAAAACGGTCTTGAAAGTCTTTATGGGCATATGAGTCGTTACATTGTTAAACCTGGACAAGAAGTAAAAGCTGGAGAAGTAATTGGACTTGGTGGAAATACAGGTAGAAGTACTGGACCGCACCTTCACTTCGAAATCAGATACCAAGGGTATGGCTTTAATCCATCTGACATGGTTGATTTTGCAGAACATAAAATCGAGATCCCATCAGATTTTGATCTTACTGCTAAGAACTATGAATTACTTATTGAGTCGAAGAAAAGTGTTTATCACAGAATTCGCCCAGGAGATTCTCTTTGGAAAATCAGTAGAAAATATGGTACATCCATCACAAAAATATGTCGCTTAAACGGAATGTCTAAAAGAACTACTTTAAGAGTAGGCAGGACGATCCGGGTGAGATAAATAAAAAAACCTTTCAATTTAAATTGAAAGGTTTTTTTATGCATTTTAATTTTTAATCAGCTGCATTATATCCTCTTTTGTTCATCAAATAATGAAGGATACCATCTTTTAAGCCTACTCCTGGAACAATAATCTTTTCTGATCCTGCAATTTTCATCACATTAGTATAAATCTTTGAAGCAGGAATGATGACATCTGCTCTATCGTCATTCAACCTTAATTTTTTGATTCTTTCTTCAAGAGTAAACTCACTCAGCCAATCTTTCAACTTAAGTAATTCTTCTAGAGTTGTTGTCCGATCATCACTTTTCTTGTGTTTAGATAAATTAAACAACTTATTGATATTACCGCCAGTCCCTAAAGAAATCACCTCCTCATTAGGTGAAAAATAGGGTGCTGACTCTTTTTTATACCATTCTTCTATGTTATTAAATACAGCAGCAGCATCTTCTTTATCCAATTGTCGAACACTACCCATCTTGAAAGATTTTGAAGCTACTTTGGTATTATGCTTATAAAGGTTCAATTCTGTACTTCCTCCTCCAACATCAATATGCAAAACATTCCCCATCGGAATATGTGGATCGAGCGCATAGGATATCATTTCAGCTTCTACTTTACCGTCGATGATATCGATTTTAAGACCATCCTTATAATACACTCTATCTACAATTTCTTTTCCATTTCTAGATTCCCTCATGGCAGATGTAGCACAAGCGATATAATCGTCCACATCAGTAAGATCAAAAAGAGTAGAGAAAACTCTCATTAGTTTGACAAACTTTTCTTCTGTTGGACGAAGAATTTTACCAGTTTTAAATACATCTGTTCCTAGTCGAAGAGGAAAGCGCATATATTCAATTTTCTTAAATACAGTTTTTCCTGCTTTATCTTCATGGGTGGTCACCACTTGAAAACGGATCGCATTCGATCCTATATCTATAGATCCTAGTCTCAAAATATTAAGTGAAATTTATTGTAGTTATTTATTGTTCCTTTATCAAGGTTTTACCTTTTTCTAAACAAATCAAAAAAATGAGCTGCAATGTTTAGTTAAGTTGAAATATATAAAATATCAATGAGAGATTAAAGCTTGAAGGCTGACTTAACAAAGTGTGAGATGTTAAGCACAAAAAAAGAGGCACACTAAAATGTGCCTCCTTTGAACTATATCAACAAATAATAATACTTAGTCAATATAATGCATTGACAATCGTATCAATCAATTTCTTAATTAAATAGAGTCGAATGAACTTTCACCGTGGAAAGCCTCATCTATACCTTCTTTTTCTAGTTTGTCATCTACACGACCACCTTGTGTGATTAATGCAGTGATCTTAAAGATGATTGCAGAAGCAACACCAGAATAAATGATTGTTACTACAACTGCTTTTAACTGAACTAACACTTGACCAGCATTACCATATAAAGCACCTGCTGCACCGTTTACTTCAGGGTTAGCAAATACACCTGTTAATACTGCACCTACAATACCCACCAAACCATGGATACCGAATACATCTAGTGTATCATCATAACCTAATTTTTCTTTTAATTTGATTACACCCCAGAAACCAACTGCTCCAGAAACCAAACCAATAACTAATGCACCAGAAACATCAACATATCCAGATGCGGGAGTAATACCTACCAAACCGGAAATTACACCAGATGCTGAACCTAATAAAGTTGGTTTTTTCTCCATAGTTAACCATTCCATAAGCAACCAAGCCATACCACCTGCTGCTGCTGCAACGTTAGTAACCATCATAGCATTCGCTGCAATAAAATCAGCTGCTAATTGAGAACCACCATTAAATCCAAACCATCCGAACCATAATAATGCTGAACCTAATACCATTAGTTTAATTGAAGAAGGCTTGTTTGACGTTTCATCTTTCGATAAACGCTTACCTAACATTAACGCTAAAACAAGTCCTGAAATACCTGCGTTAATGTGAATTACAGTACCACCAGCAAAATCTAATTCACCATCTTGACTTAGGAAACCACCTCCCCAAACCCAGTGGGCAATTGGAGAATAAACAAGGGCTACCCAAAGAATTGAGAAAATAATCCAAGTAGAGTATTTTACTCTTTCGATAATTGAACCACTTACAAGTGCAACTGCAATTGCTGCAAAAGTACCTTGGAACATGATAAATAAGATTCTAGGAATAGTACCTTCTACATCTGTAATTTTTACGTCTGCTAAAAGAAATGAAGTGAAATCTCCGATGTAAGCATTACCTTTTCCGAATGCTAGGCTATAACCAATAATTACCCATACTAGAGTACCTGTACAGAATGCAGTATAACTCATACCAATAGTATTCAATACTGTTTTTCTTTGTGCAAGACCTCCATAGAATAACGTTAAACCTGCAGGTGTCATAAGCATAACCAATGCTGTTGCAATTAACATCCAAGCAGTATCGCCAGTGTTAATAGTAGCTGCATCTGCAGAATAGCCTAATGTAGGCAAAAGGAGAACCGATAGTAATAACGCCACACTTTTAGCGTTGAAACTTTTTAATGAAATCATAATTTAAATAGGTGAGTTGTGTTAGTATTTTTCAATTTTACAGCACAAACTTATGAAGTTTTCAACATAAAGTCCAAATATTTAACTAATTAATATTCCTACTTAGGTTGTTTTTCAACCCAAATAATAGTTAACAATATGTTTTTAAACATAAATTAGGTTGATTTTTTACCATAAAAATCAATTTCAACCGATAATTACCAACAAATAGATTATTTAAATAACTAAACCTTTATTTTTATCAAAAAATTTAAACTCGCCATCCATTTTTTAGCTTAAAAACAAAAAAGTCACCCATTTTCATGGATGACTTCCTTATTTATGGAGCAAGTCTTGATCTTTCCCAAATTCCCTGCTCATTTAATTCATATTGTATTCGATCGTGTAACCTCGAAGGTCTACCCTGCCAAAACTCTATTCTTGTGGGCTTCACTGCGAATCCTCCCCAATGTGGTGGTCGAGGAACTTTAGTGATAAACTTAGCTGCATATTTTGCGAAACGAGTAACAATCACATTTTTTGATGAAATCTTAGAACTTTGTTCCGAAGCCCACGCCCCTACTTTACTTTTATAGGGTCTTGATGCAAAGTAGGTATCCGAAACCTCTTCCGATACTTTCTCTACTGTTCCTTCTATACATACCTGCCTTTCCAGTTCGGGCCAAAAGAAGTTCATAGCTACTTTTTTTGTATCCTGAAGAGCTTGCCCTTTTCTACTGTTGTAATTGGTATAAAAAACAAAAGCATCGTCTTCCACTCCTTTTAATAGCACAGTTCTAGAAGAAATTGTTCCCTCCTTAGATACTGTTGCTACATTAACAGCAGTGGGTTCCATTACTTCTGCTTTAATAGCTTCTTCTAACCAAATTTCGAATTGTTGGATTGGCTGCTCTAAAACATCGGATTCTTCTAATGCTTTTTTAGAGTAATCTTGACGAATGTCTGCTATTTTAGATTTCATATATTTATTATTTTGATGCGGCATCTTTTACGCCACAATACATTTCTGCAATTCTATTCGCACACAATTCACCGTCCATTGCAGCTGACGCAATACCGCCAGCATAACCTGCTCCTTCACCAGAAGGGAACAATCTTTTTAATTGTGTATGCTCACAAGTTTCCTTTTCTCTAGGAATTCTAACAGGAGACGATGTTCTACTTTCCACACCTACGATTTGTGCTTCGTTGGTTAAGTATCCTTTCATCTTTTTACCAAAATCTTTAAAACCAAATTTTAAACGATGGGCTAAAGCTTCTGGTAAAACCTCTCTCATATCTACTGATAACAATCCAGGTTGATAAGATGTTTCGTTTAATTCTTGAGAAACTTTCCCTTGAACAAAATCAACCAATCTTTGTGCTGGAGCTACTTGAGTTCCTCCTGCAACCACACAGGCTTGCTTTTCTATAGCTGCTTGAAACTCCATGGCTGCCAATTCTCCATATTTTTCGATATATGGTGCGAATTCATCATCATCCACAGAAACAACAATTCCAGAATTAGAGAATTTTGAATCTCTTCGAGAAGGTGACATACCATTGACAACCACCTCACCCGGCGCTGTAGCTGAAGGAACAATAAATCCACCCGGGCACATACAGAAAGAAAACACTCCTTTTTTCTGTCCTTTGTACCCTACTTGAGAAACCAACGAATACGCTGCTGCAGGTAGGAATTCACCTCTATCTCTATCTTGCAAGTGATATTGCACCTTATCAATTAATCCTTGAGGATGTTCGATTCTCACACCTAAAGCAAATGGCTTTCTTTCAATTTGTATTTCCTTTTGATGCAATAACCTGAAAATATCTCTTGCTGAATGCCCTGTTGCTAATAACACTGCCTCTCCTTCGAATTTATCTCCATTTTGAGTAACAACTCCTTTTATTTCATCTTTCTCTAAGATAAAATCAGTTACTCTGGTTTCGAAATGAACCTCTCCGCCAGCGTTTAATACACTTTCTCTCATCTCTGCAATTACCTTTGGTAATTTATTGGTACCAATATGAGGATGAGCATCAATTAATATTTCTTCTGAAGCAGAGTGAGCAACAAAAATTTCACAGATTCTTCTAAAATCACCTCTCTTTTTAGATCGAGTATACAGTTTACCATCAGAATAGGTACCTGCACCACCTTCACCAAAGCAATAATTAGAATCTTCGTTGACTATATTTTTCTTATTGATGTTAGCAAGATCTCTTCTCCTTTTCTGTACATCGTTACCTCTTTCAATAATGATAGGTTTGATACCTAGTTCTAGAAAACGAAGTGCAGCAAAAAGACCAGCAGGACCTGCTCCAACAATAATTACTCTTTTACTATTACTTACTTCTTGATAATCCTTCTTATAACTGATCGACAAAGAAGGTTTCTCGTTCACAAAGATTTCCGCTTGAACGTTCACCTTCACTTTTTGCTTACGTGCATCTACAGAACGACGCGTCATTCGAACAGTCACATCTTTCTCGTTTTGCAACTTTTCTTTTCTAAGGACAAACGTTTTAAAGTTGTCATCATCAAAAGCCACATTTGGAGGTACTACGTATTGAGAAACTTTTTTCATGTAAAAGCGGATTTATTAATCATTTAAACGAAATGCAAAATTAGCTAATTCGCGTGAAGTTATGGATATGCAAAACATCATTAACAAAAAAAGCAGTCGAAATTTCGACTGCTTCTCTCATTATCAAAGGTAAACGTTAATTAGTTCACTTTTTCTGATAACTCTTGTACTTTATCGTAAGCATCTTTTTTACCTGCTTCGAAAGATTTTTTGTACAACTCTAAAGCTTCTTTATAAGTAGCTTTCTTTTTCTTTGGAGCTAATTTAGTTCTGTTTGCCGCTTCTTCTAAAGCTTCTGCTTGTGCATAGTATGCATCTGCTTCGGTTTTCTTTGCTTGAACCATCAACTCTTGAATTCTATTTTTCTGAAGAGTAATTTCTTCATTGTTTTTCTGAATTTGCACTTCTTGATCAGAAAGTTCTTTGGCTTGTAAATCAACTGTTTTGATTAACGCTTTATTTTCTGATTGTAAGTTAGCTACATTTTCCTTCAGCTTTTCGATCTCTTGAGATTTCTGATCCAACTGTTGTCTTAACTTTCTAATGGTATTAGCCAATGCACTGTTCTTCGCATTTGATTTTGCCAAGCTAGTTTCCATTTGCTCCATACGTTGCTCTGATTCTTTCATGTAAGCATCGATAGCACGGATTTTCTCTTCGTATGTTTTTCCTGAAATACCTTTCTCCATATCAATGTACAGAAGGTTTCTCGAGGCATCTATAGAGTCGATTAAAGCTCCTACTTCGTTTAATGTCTGAGCTGCCGCCTCTGCTCTTGCTAAATCTTCTTGAAGTTTTGCGTTCGTCTCCTTTAATTGTTCGTTTTCTTCTTTAATGCCACATGCACCAAAAACAAATGCTAACGCTACAATCAATAGAGCTTTAGTTTTTGTAAAATTCTTTAGCTTCATTTTTTCTCGTATTAGTATAATCTATTACTTCAGACTATGACAAATGTAAATTCTTTTATGTAACTATCAAAAATAGTCTCATTTTTTTCAAAACTTTAAAAATTTTCATCAAACACATGGAAACATTGATATTAAAAGGGAAATATCTATAAATTTGTACCGAAAACTATCATTTCTCCTGCTACTATTTTTTTAACTCAGGAGATTTTTCACATGGAGAAAAAGAAAATACTAAGGATTATTGCTCGACTTAACGTTGGAGGTCCTGCTATTCACACATCGATATTATCTGAACAATTCAAAAACAATGAATTCGATACACTTTTAGTTGCTGGAAAAGTACCAGACAATGAAGGAGATATGAGTTACATTGCTAAAGATCGAGGGGTTGAGGTAACTTATTTAAATACGTTACAAAGGGAATTATCTCCCTTTAATGATATTAAGTCTGTTCTAGAAATTAGAAAAATCATTAAGGAATATCAGCCTGATATTGTACATACTCATACTGCAAAAGCAGGATTTGTAGGTAGAGCTGCTGTTATTTTATCAAACTTTTTCTCAAGAAAAAAAATAAAATCAGTCCATACATTCCATGGTCATGTTTTTAATGGATATTTTTCACCTTTAAAAACAAAGGTTTTTCTATTAATAGAAAGAACGCTAGCTAAGTTCACAGATGTAATCGTTACAATTACGGATAAACAACAAAAAGAGATTTTATCGTTGGGTATCGGAAAAGAAGGTCAACATCAAATGATTCCATTAGGGCTAGATTTAGAAAAATTTTACCATAATTCGGAAAAAAACTATCTTTTTGACCAATATAATATCAAGAAAGATATTAAATTAGTTGGCGTCATTGCTCGATTTACTCAAATAAAAAACCTTAAACTGTTTATTGATACTGCCAAAATAATCCTTAATACTCGGAACGATATTCACTTTTTTATGGTTGGTGACGGTGAGGACAGAAGTATTCTGGAAGATCATGTAAAAGAATTAAATCTAGAAAAAAATATCACTTTTACTGGTTTTTTAAAGGATCTTCCTGCTGTTTATTCAAGTTTGGATTTAGTTTTGCTTACTTCTAACAATGAAGGTTCCCCTGTTTCGATTATTGAAGCGATGACCAATGGAAAAGTTGTTGCTTCCACTGCTGTTGGGGGAGTCCCTGATTTATTCACTGATTTTGGGAAAAAATATTTAGTAAATAAAAATGATGCTAATGCACTTGCTGTTGCGGCGTTAAGCCTACTCGGAGATACTTCTACATACAAAAGATTTATCGAAGAACATCAAGACCCAACATACAAAAAATATAATTACAGTCGACTCGTTACTGATTTGACAAAAACTTATAAAGAATTAACATGAACCAATCCACATTATTGCTGAGCTTAACAATTGGTGCAATTATCTCCTTTATTATTACCAGAATACTTATAAAACAAGCTATCCGTTATAATATTGTAGATAAACCTCGAGCCGATCGTTTTCACACAAAAACCACAGCCTTAATGGGTGGCATTGCTATCGTAATGTCTTTTATTATAGGAGCTACACTTCTAGAAATTCTACCTCTATTATGGTCTTCAATAGCTGTATGTGGTATTACTCTTTCAATCTACTTATTATTTAACAATAAAAGGAGAAGAGCTATTGCGAGCTGTTTTATAACAGTATTACTTTGTACTGCTTCTATATTATATTTATATCCTGAGAATGTCGTAGAAAACCAATACGTTTGGTTATTTACAGGTGGACTTATCATTTTCTTCACTGGAGCATTTGATGACAAGTCTAAAGCAATGGAACCTAAAGTAAAATTGTTCTTCCAAATTGTAGCTGGCTCAATTGCTATTACTGTTGTTGGAAGTGCAGAATTTCTACCTCCAGTTTTAAGTCAACTTTTCACCTTCTTTTGGATTATCGGTGTAATTAACGCCCTTAATTTAATTGACAACATGAATGGTTTATCACCAGGAGTGGCTGCTTTAATTGCATTATCATTCGGTATTTTTGCCAATATTTATTTCAATAATGTTGAAGTTGCCGCGGTAAGTTTAATGCTTGCTGCTGTTCTAATCGGATTTCTACCAAACAACTTCCCTAATGCCCGTATTTTTATGGGAGACTCGGGTAGTATGTTTTTAGGATATATATTATCGATGATTGGTGTTTCTTTATCATGGCAAACACCAGAGATTAACATTGGTATCCTTACTCCTATTTTACTTATTTCATATCCAATATTTGATGTTACTTTTGTTACTATTAACAGAATTAGATCTGGAAGACCTATTTATGTGGGCGGCAAAGATCACTCTTCACATTTATTGGTGAAGTATGGTTTATCTCCAAGAAATGCTGTCTTATTAATATATGCACTTTGCACACTAACTGCATTTATTACCTATTATATTAATACATTGGACTTTGCTTACGCTAGCACAGCTTTAAGCGTGATTGTATTCACTTTTTCTATCTTAGGTTTGATGCTCACAAAATTGCATGATAAAGAATACATGAAAAAGAAAAATGAAACGGTGATCGGACAAGAATCTGAAGACGTTACTCGAATTACTTCGATTACTCCAAATGTTTCTAAGAAATATAGAAAAGTGGATTAGACTTGAAGATCCTACGAATAAAAATACTTTTGAGAACACCCACGATTGAAATTGTGGGTGTTTTTTTATTGTTTGAATTAAACAAGACTATTGCATTGATGATGCACGTAGAGAAACAGTGCAAGGTCCTTACAAAATGTTTCCGATAATAAAAAAGGTCATCTCACAAAAGCGTGAGATGACCTTTTATATTTTTAAAGCATCTGATGATTAACCAGCTACTTGCTCATTCTTTGCAGTTAAGAACTCTTCGAATTTCGCTAAATCAACTTCTTCAGTGTTTAAAGAAACTTTTTCTTTAGCAGCACCAAAGATCTTCTCGTTGTAAACTTGCTCATAAGTTTGCTCGAAGTACTTACCGTTTTCAGCAGTTAAGTAGTTTTGAACGAACTCACCCATTCTGTCATCTTCATCACCCATGAAGTTACCGAATTGAGCTTTGATTTGTTCTAAAGCAGCTGCTTCAACATCTTCTTTCTCTACTTTGATCTCAGCAGTTTCAGCAATTGCGTCAGAGATTGCTCTCCACTTCACTGCTTCTTCGAATTTACCGATGTTGTTTTCAACTTCCTCGTCAGTTGACTTAGGGTTGTTTTGCTTGAATACTGTTTTCAATAATTCAGCAGGAAGAGCGATTGGGTTAGCCTCAACTAATGCAGTACGAACGTTTTCGTTTGTTACGTTGTCAATTGCTTGTTGGTTAACTTCACCAATTGTCTTTTTCAATTCAGCTCTGAATTCTTCTTCGTTAGAAGCTTTATCAGGACCGATTACCATGTTAAAGAAATCTTGATCTAATTCTGGCTCGTGGTTACGAGTGATTTTAGTGATTTCGATAGAGAAGTTACCAGTGAATTTGTCAGCATCTTCTGTACCCAAGAACAAACCTAAACGCTTGCTATCTTCGTACATAGTGTCGATATCCAAAGTAACAACATCACCTACTTTCTTACCGATGAATTGATCAGCAATACCTTCAGCTAATTTGTCGTCTACATCAAATGCAGCACCTTCTTTAGAATACTCACCTGCTTCAGCTTTGAAAGTAGCAGTAACAACGTCAGCTTGAGCTACTTCTTCAGCGTCTTTCTTCGTTGGGTAAGACTCTTTTAACTTAACGATTGTGTTATCAACGTCAGCATCAGTAACTGTTAAGTTAAATGTATCTGCAGAAACACCTTCTGTTTTAAGTTCAAATTCTGGTAATAATAATTCGAATTCAACAGTTTGATCAGCACCCAATTGTTCTGGAGTGATAAAATCACCTTTGTAAATTGGTTGGAACAATGGTTTAACGTTATTGTCTTTCAAGTAAGTATCAACAGCTTTTCCAACAGTTTCGTTGAAAGTATCCATTTTCACTTGCTTTCCGTACATTTTTTCCACCATTGAAAAAGGTACTTTACCCGGACGGAAACCTTTCATATTAGCCGTTTTAGCATATTGCTTCAACTTGCTTTTATACTCAGTCATGTAATCCGCTTCAGTAACATTTACAGTTAACAAACCGTACGAGTTCTCCTGTTTATCTAATTTGAATTCCAAAGTTTTATGATTTTTGGTGTGACAAAATTCTAATTTTAATCAGAAAAAAAGACGAAATCTAACTTTCTGAGGTCGTATTTTGAAATTAGAGCAATAACAACAACTTTTTCCGCCATCAAATATTTGCCCTCCTTTCCTCTATATCAAGAAATTCCTTTTGTTTTTAACCTATTGATTTACAATAAAAAACAATCAATCCTCCTCTAGAGTTTTACCATAAACAAAATACCTAAAATAGACATTTTAATTTAAAGCGATGCAAAGGTAATGAACTCATTTTTAAAATCATTGATGTTAGGTCAAAAAAATGTAAACATCTGTTACTTACAATTTTATTTTATTATCTGATAAAACTTTGACAACACTACATTTTTTTACCTATTTTTATAGTTCTAAAATTTCAAAAAATTACATTATTGTTCGGTCATAGAATTAAGAGATGAAGATTGATTTAGAAAAAGAAAGGTTCGAGCTACTCAAAATGTATGGCAATTTGCTTAGGAAAGCACGCCCTTTTTTAAATGACCCTGATGATATTAAACAGATAAAAGCCGCCTTCTTGTTTGCTACCGATGCACATCAAGATATGAGAAGAAAATCGGGCGAACCTTTTATCTATCACCCTGTAGCGGTAGCAACCATTGCGACAGAAGAAATTGGTCTTGGTACCACTTCTATTATTGCTGCCCTTTTACACGATGTTGTTGAAGATACAGACTACACCCTAGAAGATATAGAAGAACGTTTTGGTCCTAAGGTAGCCCTTATTGTAAATGGCTTGACCAAGATTTCTGGTGCTGCACAAAAAGGTGGTTCACTGCAAGCAGAAAACTTTAGGAAAATGTTGCTTACCATTGCTGAGGATGTCAGAGTGGTATTAATTAAAATAGCCGACCGTTTGCATAACATGCGAACATTAAAGTCGATGCCAAAAGACAAGCAACTTAAAGTAAAAGCAGAGACAGAATATATCTACGCTCCGCTCGCCCACCGTTTGGGATTATACAATATTAAATCTGAATTAGAAGATTTAAGTTTAAAGTATTCTGATGGAGTTTTATACGACGAAATTTCTAGAAAACTAAGGGAATCAGAGGAAGCTCGAGAACACTTTACTAATGAATTTAAAACTCCCCTTATCGAGACTTTAGATAAGCAAGGATATAAATACACTATTAAATCAAGAACGAAATCCATCACTTCGATTGCGAATAAAATGAAAAAGCAACAAGTGCCGTTCGAGGAAGTTTTTGATTTATTCGCTGTTAGAATCATTTTTGATTGTCCGCGTGAGGTTGAAAAATCTACATGTTGGCACGTCTACTCTATTGTTACTGACTTCTACACTCCAAATGTAAGTCGTTTACGAGATTGGATTAGTATGCCAAAAGCCAATGGTTATGAGTCGTTACACACCACTGTAATGGGACATAATGGCCACTGGGTAGAAGTTCAAATCCGCTCGCTTCGAATGGATGAAATTGCCGAAAAAGGATATGCTGCCCATTGGAAATATAAGGAACAATCTGGCGGAGATGTAAACAAAGAAAAAGGTATCGAACATTGGTTAAACGAGGTTCGTTCCTTGATGGAAAACGATAAAGTAAATGCTGTTGAATTCTTAGATGATTTCAGAACAAGTTTATTCAACAAAGAAGTTTTTGTGTTTACTCCTAATGGCGATTTAAAAGTATTCCCACAAGGAGCAACAGTTTTAGACTTTGCTTTTGATATACATACAGAAGTTGGTGCCAAATGCTTAGGAGCAAAGATCAATGGTAAACTTGTTCCTTTGAGTTATCAATTAAATAATGGTGATCAGATAGAAATTCTTACTGCCAATCAATCTAAAGCAAACGAAGGTTGGCTTAAAATTGTAAGAACATCTAGAGCAAGAGCCAAAATCAAATCACACTTAAAAGAAGATCGAAAGAGAGTCGCTTCTATTGGACGTGAGATTATTGATAGAAAGTTCAAACAACTTAAAATCAAATATGATGATAGGATTGCTCAACAATTGAGAGACTTTTTCAACTTAAACAGTGAAACTGATCTTTATTATCAAGTAGGTGAAGGAATTATTGAACACAAAGAAATTAAAAAGTTCAAAGACCACCTAGAGCATAACAATCAGGTTAAGAAAAGAAAAATTGTTCCTGATTCTGCGAAAGAATTTAAAAATAAAATCAAGAATATACGTCAGGATGATGATGAGTTAGTGATCGGCGAAGATATGGATAACGTACATTATTCTATTGCCAACTGCTGTAACCCTATTCAAGGTGATGATATCTTTGGTTTTATTACTATTAATAATGGCATCAAAATACACCGTACCAACTGCCCTAACTCCATTGCTATGATGGCCAATTATGGTTATCGTATCATTAAAGCACGTTGGGCTTCGGAAAAAGAATCAAGTTTCGTTTCTAAGATTTCTATTGAAGGTACCGATAGAATAGGTTTAGTCAACGATGTAACTAGAATCATTACAAGTCGCTTGAAAGTAAATATCCGATCGATATCAATTGATACTCAGGATGGCATATTTAAAGGAACCATAGAAATTGCTGTAAAGCATCTGGATGAATTCGAGAAAGTAATTACAGAAATTAAAGCTATCGAGGGCATTATTCGAGTGAAACGATTCGATAATTGATTTTTTTTACTAAAAATATTACGCTGCAATGTGTTTACTCATATTGTGGCTTTTTTTTTGCCAATAACATAATGGATTTTAAGATTAAATTTTAGCATTTAAATAATATTAATCGAGTTAATTCGTTATTACATCAAATCAAAAAGTGAAATATATCATTGGTGATTTTTTCATCAATTATGCATATATCAATTAGCTGCAACAGACATGAAAACAGGATACTTAGATCAGGCATTATCTATCTACCAAGATCTTTCAAGAGCGTTAACTACTAAAGACTTGAGTAAGAAGATATTACAAACCATCCACTCTAGATCTATAGCGGAGAAGGCGTCTATAATTATTAAATCGGGTGATGATTTTATTCTGAAAGCATATAAGAAAAGAAATGAAGAAGACATTCATTTCTCTGATGAACATATTCAGGCAGAGAAAAATGAACTTCCATTAGCTATCCTACGCCAAATAAAGACACCAAAGTCGACCATTGTGGTAAATATGGATAAGGTCAATGAGCAAATCAAGACGGATGCTTATATCACTGAACATCAACCGCAATATTTAAATTTCATTCCTCTTTGGAATCAAGATACTATGATTGGCTTTTTGATGTTGGATCAATATCAAAATATCAATACGCCATCAGAACAAATTAAATTTTTGCAAGTACTAGCCCCTCAAATGGCTATTCTACTTCAAAAATCTTTCTTTGATATCACACATCAAGAAGTAAAAGAGGAAAAAGAAGACATACAGGCTAATAATACACAAATTAAAGGTTTTGAAATTCAGGCCATCCAAGAAGTGGGTCAGTTAATTGCAGCAACTGATAGCTTAGATAAGATGACGGTGACTGTATATGAAAAAATCAATCAAATATTAGATGCCAAAACATTGGATATTGGTGTGGTGAACAAAGAGACACATATGCTTGAGTTCCCAGCCACTTATGACAATGGCAACAAACTTCCTTTCAACTCATGTTCTTTAAACGAAGAGGATCGTTTATCTACTCTTTGTATCAAAAGTAATAAACCGATTCACATCAATAACTTTGATGAAGAAATCAGCAGCTACCTTCCTAAGTTCTACAGTAAATTCGATCATGAAGCAGAGAGTGCAGCAATTCAATCTCTAATTTATGTGCCTATTCAATATAAAAATGAAACGGTAGGTGTATTTACTGTCCAAACGGACAAGAAAGATGCTTATTCACTTCAGGATAAAATTCTTGTTCAGGGTATTGGTTCTTATATTGGTATTGCCATTGAGAATATTCGTCTAAAGGCAAAAACCAACGTTCAGTCTCAGGTATCTGAGGAACAAGAAGAACAGTTGACAATGGCCTACAATGCCTTGAAGAATTTGGGTGAAATTGGTCAGGACATTACGTCCAACCTTTCCATCGAAGGTATCTCGAATACAGCTTACGAGAGTTTGAATTCGATGATCGAAGCCCCTCTTTACTCTATGGGTATTTACAATAAAGAGAGAGGAGTCTTAGAAATTACGACGAATATTGAAAATGGAGAAAAATTACCTCCTAAAACAATTCGTCTTACTGATAATGACAAACTTTCGGTGATCTGTTTTAAACAGTTGAAAGAGATTGTTATTAACGATATCATGGTAGATTATAATCTTTATCTTCCAGATCAAGAATTACCAAAATCAGAATTATCAGGATTACCACAATCTTTGATTTATATTCCACTAATTGGTAAGGAAGGTACTTTGGGATTTATCACGATACAATCTTACCAAGCAAATGCGTTCGGCGAAAGAGCATTGAACTTAATGAAAAACATCGCGATCTATATTGGTATCGCCTTGGACAACGCATTAACATACGAAGGTCTTGAAGAAATTGTAGCCGACCGTACTGCCGAACTTCAACATCAAAAACAAGAAATCGAGAACAGTCGTGATCAAATCGAGCAATCGTATAAAAACGTACAATTGATCTCGAATATTGGTATCGAGCTATCATCAGACTTAAATACAGAAAATATCATCAAAACGTTGTATCAAAATATCTCCGATTTGATGAAAGTTGATTCTTTTGGTTTAGGTATATATCACCATAGAAGACAAGAAATTGAGTTTATTGGAGCTATGGAAAAAGGTAAGCAACTACCTGATTTCACCCACTCTATGGGGGACAATACTCGATTATCATCTTTATGTTTGAGGGAGAACAAGGAGGTGGTAATTAATGATATTACTACTGAAATATCCAATTACCTTGATTTAGGTGAGGATGCAGTCATTGATGTAAAAGCAGGTGAAATGCCAATGTCAGTGATTTATATTCCTTTAGTAACTAAAGAAAAACTGATGGGGGTAATTAGTGTACAAAGTTTTGATAAGAATGCATACACTGATAGACACGTAGATATCTTAAGAAACATTGCCGTATTATCTGCGATTGCGATTGATAATGCGAGTTCTTACGAAAAGATTGAAAGACAAAAAGAAGAACTTCAATCTACTTCTCAGAAAATTACGCAATCCATTAAGTATGCAAAACAAATTCAGGGTTCTATCTTGCCTAACCGTACTTTAATCAGAAGCTTATTACCTGATTCATTTATCTTCCACAAACCAAAAGATATTGTATCTGGCGACTTCTTCTGGTTCTTGGAGCATGGTAATAAAATATTCATTTCTACAGTAGATTGTAACAGTAATGGTGTACCGGGTGCGATGATGTCCATTATTGGTATTTCTTTATTCAGAGAGATCGTAGAAATTAGAGGTATTGTTTGTCCAGGAGAGATTTTGGAGGCAATGAATACCCGCTTGATGGCACATCTAAATCAAAGTACTAGCGATAATTCTGACTCTTTAGATGTATCGATGGTAGTCATTGACAAGGACAAAAATGTAATGGAATTTGCTGGAGCCAATACACAAATGGCTAGAGTTGTCAATAATAAGTTTTTCATCATCAAAGGTTCTAAACATACTATTGGTGGGGATCAACCTCAAAAAGGCGAAGCAATTAAATTCCAAAAGCATAGCTTCAATCTTGATGAAGACGCCAACTATTATTTATTTACGGATGGTTATCAGAAACAAATTGGAGGTAAAGACAAAGGGGAGTTTGGTAAAGAAAATTTCTTGAAATTGCTTTATCAAAATCATAAAGAAGAAAAAACGAAACAAAGAACAGCTGTTCGTAGAGCTTTCAACGACTGGATGGAAAACGAATTAACACAAACAGACGATGTTTTAGTGTTAGGTTTTAATCCTTCGAAAAGCTAATAAGAAAGATATAAGAAAGGCGATCATTACTGATCGCCTTTTTATTTATCTATAGATTTTAAACAATGACTATTTCATTGCTTGTTTGATATCTGCAATAATATCATCTACATGCTCCAATCCTACAGAGATTCTGATTAAACCAGGAGTAATACCTACTGCCAATCGTTCTTCTTCTGTCAATTTAGAGTGGGTAGTCGATGCCGGGTGTGTGGCAATTGTTCTTGTATCACCAAGGTTAGACGACTTAGAAATTAACTGTAAGCTGTTCCAGAATTTCTTTCCTGCTTCAACTCCACCTTTAATTTCGAAAGAGACCAATGCTCCACCTAATCTCATTTGCTTTTTAGCTAACTCGTGCCCAGGGTGTGATGGCAAGAATGGATATTTCACTAACTCTACTTCGTCCATTTGCTCTAAAGCTTTAGCTACTTTCATTGCACTCTCACAATGTTTTTCCATTCTGATCGATAAAGTTTCTAACGACTTAGAAAGAATCCAACCGTGGAATGGAGATAAAGCCGGTCCAGTGTGTCTAGACATAAACTTCACTTTATCCATTAATTCTTGAGAACCTAAAATTGCTCCTGCTAACACTCTACCCTGCCCATCAATAAATTTAGTTGCTGAGTGTGTAACAATATGTGCACCATGCTTCAATGGGTTTTGCAAATAAGGAGTAGCAAAACAGTTATCTACATTAAGGATGATGTTGTGTTTATCTGCAATTTTAGCCAATGCTTCAATATCGATAATATCCAACGCAGGGTTAGAAGGTGTCTCGATAAAGATCATTTTAGTCGTCGGCTGAATCGCTTTCTCAAAACCTTCCAAATCGTGAATATCCACATATGTATGCGATACTCCCCACTTTGGTAATAATTGTGTTAAGATCTGGTGAGTTGAACCAAATAAAGATCTTGAAGCCACAATATGATCACCTTGACTTACAAAAGAAGCAATACTTAAAAACATGGCTGCCATACCAGAAGAAGTAGCAATACCTGCTTCTGCTCCTTCCAATAATACCAATTTATTGATAAACTCGTCGTTATTCGGGTTAGAATATCTAGAGTAAATATTTCCGTCTACCTCATCAGAGAACAACGCATTCGCATGATCTGCATCTTCGAAAGTAAAACTCGATGTTGCATAAATCGGCACTGAATGCTCTCTGTTATGCGATCGCTGAGTCTGAGCTCTCACCGCAATCGTTTCAAACTTCTTATCTTCTTGGCTCATGTATTTTCTGTAAGTTAATTCTAGTTATAAATAGTATATGTTGATGTTTGGATGTCAAGAGTAACGCACACTTTATTTCTTTGATCAACTCAAAGACGTTTTATAAACATCAAATGTTCTTTCAAAATTAAACTATTATTTGATGATATTGAAAGAATGTGTAATTGTCGCAGTCGATTTCACCATTTCTGCTACAGAACAATATTTTTCTACCGCTAATTCTACTGCACGGGCAGCCTTTTTCTCATCAATTTCTCCGTAAAGATCAAAATGTACATTTACTTTCTCGAAAGGAGCTGGAGTACCATCTACTCTATCACCTTCTACATTAATCTTTACGTCTTTTACCTCTTGACGTTGTTTCTTTAATATATGGATCAGATCAAAAACTGCACAACCTGCTACTCCTGTTAATACTAATTGCATTGGAGAGAAAGCTGAACCTTGTCCCATACCGTCCATTTTTCCTTTACCTGCATCTATATGTAAAGTATTTCCTTCTTCTGAAGTTGCTTCAAAACGCACACCTTCATTTACTCTTTTTAGTTCAATTTTCATGAGTTTGTAAGTTTTTTTCTCGTTTAAATTTGTTACTAACACAAAGGTTTGATAAAATTACGTAAATGTAAACTAATTTAGGTACTATGAAAAGTATTACTGTACAAGAACTGAGAGAATTACAAGAATCAGGCGCAGACTTCCAACTAATTGACGTACGTGAAGACTACGAATTCGATGAGGCCAACCTAGGTGGTGAGCTTATTCCTTTGGCTACTGTAATTGATGAAGCTGATAAAATCAGTAAGGATAAAAGAGTAATTGTTCACTGTAGAAGTGGCAAACGTTCTGCTAACGCAATTGAAGCTTTAGAAGGAATGAAAGGTTATACTAACCTTGAAAACCTTGAAGGAGGTATCCTTGCTTACATCGACGAGTTTGGTCTAGAAGACTAATCTGTCAAGATATAATCGTATTCACCTTTTTTTACGATATTTGTGCCGGCCTATTCATTAGGCCGGCTTTTTTATTGACCATCAAAAATAAATTAAGATGTCAGATTCATTATCGGTAGTATTTTTAGAGGGAACATCCTCTGAGTTTTGGCCTGCAGTAATGCAGATCCGTAAAGAGGTTTTTGTTGATGAACAACAAATTGATATTTCATTAGAATTTGATGATATCGATGCTACTGCACATCATTTACTAGTACTTGATGATGGTCGCCCAGCAGGTGTTTGTCGTTATTTTAAAACTGAAGAAGGTTATAAAATGGGTCGTTTTGCCGTAACGAAATCTTTTAGAGGCCAAGGTATTGGCAATGCACTTATCCAAGCTTCTTTAAGTGAGATCGAAGAAATTGCCCCTGAGGGAACTCGTGTTTATTTACACGCTCAAAAAACAGTAACAGGGTTTTATGAAGAAGAAGGTTTTGTAATTAAAGGTGGAGAATTCATGGAAGATGGAATTATTCATGTTTTGATGGAACAAACACTTTAATTCTTATATATGTTTCGTGGGGACGTTGCTATACAGCGTTCCTACGGTGCCTTACAAAATTCGTTAAATACTACTTGATTCTATACCCTACCACTTTTTCGGAGTATTTTTTGATTTGTATTGATCAATTCAATCAAACAAATACAATATCATGTTACTAACTATTCGATACCTTTTCTTAATTATATCCCTAATTTTCTTCTCTACTAATAATTCATTTAAAGAAGATCAACTTCGATATTCTCGAGTTCGAAATGCGTACAATGAAAAAGAAAATACGCTAGACCAACTATTGGAAAAATCAGCCATCAAAAAATCAGAATTAAACATTTATCTAAGAGCCTTCAAAAGTGAAAATCTCATTGAATTATGGGGAAAGAATACTTCCGATACCAAATATAAATTGATCAAAACATATGAAGTTTGTAACACATCAGGTCGTTTAGGACCTAAAAGAATGCAAGGTGATTATCAAATTCCAGAAGGTTTTTATCATATTGACAGATTCAATCCATACAGTAATTATCATTTATCATTAGGCATTAATTACCCCAATGCATCTGATATAATCTTAGGCGAAAAAGGACGATTGGGAGGAGATATTTTTATACATGGTGCTTGTGTAACGATTGGATGCTTACCCATCACCGATGAACAAATAAAAGAACTCTATATATTTTGTGTGGAAGCGAAGAATAATGGACAATCTACTATTCCTGTAACTATTTTTCCGGCAAAATTATCCGATGCACGTTATCAATTACTCTCTAACTCTAAAATTGCAACAGAAGAAAAAGTGGGGCTTTGGTCTGATCTTAAGAAAGGGTACCAACTTTTTAATGATACGAAAACATTACCTTCCATTAGTTTTAAAAATGACGGAAGGCATATAGTTAACTAAAACAATTGTATTGTTTGTATGCTTATGGATATAATTTGAAGATGTTATGAGGTTGAATGATTTTTAAATAACTAATCAACTTCTTAAATAAGTTATTTACTTCTATAGAAAAAGATATTTTTTCATCACTTCAGCATAATGTCCGATATAAGATTGCTGGTTATTTGTGATTTTTTCGAATGCATTACTATTCACTAACTGATTAATAAACGTGATGATAGATACGATATGAATTATTTCTTCTGCCACTTCTATTTCAAAACCTTCTTGTACAAATTGATTTAGAATTTCTTTGGACATAGATTCATTCATCACTTTAGAAGCAAAAGAGAAAAGAGGGCCGAATTCTTTATCATCGAATGTAAAAATATCTAATACACCACAGTAGCCTAATTCCTGACAAATAGCTACATGTGTAAGAAAGCAAAGTTCAGAATTATTCTTTTTCGAAACATAAGCCGCAATAATTTCACGATAGGAAATGGGTAGTGCACCCTCTCCTCTCATAATTTCATGAGCTAAAATATATACAGCTGGTTCTTTAGTTTCCTTTTTCTTCTTTTTATGAACAGTAAACTTTTGATTCATATTGATAGAGCAGTTAAGTAGACACGGTTTATATAAGAATAAATCTATAGATATATCAGTATTATATGTATTATAAGAACGAGGAATTAATCACATTTGTTTATATAAGAATGAAAATCAAATAATTAATACATGTAATTTCACTAAACATCCTAAATTCATTTGCTTTGATCAGTAATAAGTATTCTTTTTTCAGTAATTTGTTTTAACTGAAATAACATACACTTCCGACCTTTGATTTATCAATAAAAAAAAGAAAATATGAAAGTTATTATCACAGGAGCAACAGGAATGGTAGGTAGAGGAGTTTTGTATGAGTGCCTCGAAGACAATAGAATAGAAAAGGTGTTAATGATTAACCGATCGTCTTTAGATATTAATCATCCTAAACTCGAAGAAGCATTACTTAAAGATTTTACCGAGGTTGAAGTCATAAAAGATAGATTATTGGGATATGATGCTTGTTTTTATTGTATGGGAATATCTGCGGTAGGTTTAAGCGAAGAAGAGTATACAAAAATCACTTATGATACGGCTAATGCTTTTGCCAAAACATTATTTGATATCAATCAAGAATTAATTTTCAATTATGTTTCCGGTACTGGTACAGACGAAACAGAAAAAGGAAACAGTATGTGGGCAAGAGTAAAAGGAAAAACAGAAAATATGCTCTTAAAAAAAGGATTTAAAGATGCCATTATGTTCAGACCAGGTTTTATTATCCCAGAAAAAGGGATTAAATCAAAAACCAATTGGTATAACGCCTTCTATGTAATAACAAGGCCACTTTTTCCTTTAATGAAGAAGTCTAAACAAATTACAACCACTACGAATATTGGAAAGGCGATGATTAATAGTTTATTCTTCCCTCCTAAATTAAAGCATCTAGAAAATAGAATGATAAATAATCTATCTCAAGAAAACGGATAATTTCATCTTTAATTAAAGAATAAGGCATGTATAAAGGCAGATCATAAAAAGTCTGCCTTTAATATTTTAAACTTTTTTATAAAATTTTTATATTAGAATACTAATTATCACATGTCCTTTATGATTAAATATTCAACTAACGCCACTCAACCACTTGTTCAAAAAAAGAATCTGTGGGTTTTGATGTACTACATACTTTTTGGCATATTTATTTTTTCTTTCATCACTTGGGTAGTTGTTTGTATCACTGTAAATAAGTTACTACCCCAATACTTAGTGTTCCTATGTATAGGTTTTCCTATATACTTTATAAACAAAAAAATTGATCTCCTGGAAAAAGAGATCAATAATTTAGAGAATGGGACTTCTCTGTAGATTTTATATGTGGAAATAAATTATAGTCTTGTAAAAGTAAAAGTACTTTTTCCGTTTCTTACTTTAGATAAAGTATCAAAATGAAAATTCTTAGGAAGCTTCTTAGAAAAATCTATCAATAAATCATTTAAAGTAGCTTCAGGAATTATAGTTGATTCATTGTTATATAACTCCATAAAATATTTAAAAGAAGCCAAATTAAGATGCTTCTTAAAATAAGCTACCTTCCATGCATCAATTTTTTGAGGTAATCTATTTAATTTATCCTTAATTACATTCTCTTCCCAAGCAGTAGCACCTGTAAGTAAAAATTGTTTTAAAGCCATTGAAAACTCTTGATGCAATTCTTTCTCCATCAATAAAGAGGATTTATAGTGCAATGCACTATTGGTCAATTCCCCACCTTTAACAATGTTATCTTCGTAATCCAAATTAGGATCTATATCAAAATAGATTACTTCTTGATCTAAATAAAATGGATAAACTATCTCTTTCTCAGAATTTTTTACTTTAAGAACAAAAGCATCATATAAAGTGGTAGACTCCACAATTATTTCAAAAGTTCCATCACTATTTAATGAAAATTCTTTTTCAAAAGAACGAGTTGTATTTGCTATCAAAAAGCTATTTGATGCTGCATTGACAATTGTACCTTTTAAAGTTGTAGTCAACACCTTTTTCTCTTTTGCGATTAAGTTTGTAAGGGTGGCAAAGAGGGTTATTAGTAAAAGTAAATAATTAAATTTTTTCATGAGTTAGTCAATTGTGTGTATTTCTTTCAGGTAAAATCAATGGAGTAAAGTTTTCTTTGGTTAGTTTCCATCATGATATCAATCAATATCACTAAAAACAATAAAAAAATACACGGTTCAGAAAGTTTTATCTAATTGATAACAATATAGTTAATCAATAAAACTCCAAAAAAATATTATTAGAATAATACAATTTTTCTCCTTATTATTATCAAAAAAAATTATAATTGAATGGTTTTTTAAATAAGTAAGCTATATTTATACATCAACTACAACTCTTTTAATTATGAAACCAAATAAAGAACTAAGCAAGCATTGTCAACTTTGTGACCACAAACTTTTTAATATCACAGAAGGTACAAAGTGTGGATTGACCAATGAATATCCTAACTTCAAAAACAAATGTTCTAATATTCTTCTAAACGAAGAATGCGATGCTAAAATCAAAGAAATCAACATTGATGTATTCAAAACCAATGGTAAAAAGAATTTGGCCTACCTTAACTTAGTCGTATTTTTGATAGTTACAGTAGCTGTTTTTTACTATTCAATATTTCTTGAGTTAGTTGCCCTAGAAAAAGGTGTTTTTGCGTTTCTTCCTGTATTCATTTTTATATCCGGTTTAGGTTTTTTAGGTTTAGCATTTAAACCACTTCTCTCTTATCGTCAAGAAAAAAAGGTAAACGATAAAAAGAAGAAGGATTTGGATGCTACAATGGCTTTATACAATAAGGAATATGATATTGACATCACATTTGATAAAGATGTACATGGAAACAAGACGTATCATTCTGAAATAAAAATGTACTAATAAGAAAAGAATATGTTATAATATAGTTATTTAAAAAGATGTGCTTGATAAATATTTTTATCATGCACATCTTCGTTATTTTTAAAGAAATTATCCAACATAATATTTATTATAATTATCTACGAATGAGAATTTTATTTTTCTTCATTTTATCAATGACCACTGCTTATGGACAGGTAAATCAAAAAGATATTCACAAGTTTGAGAAATATGTGAACAAGTTATTGACAGATTCACAAAAAGCTCCTGTAGCTAATATTTTCTGCTACATAGAAAATGACTCAATTTTAGTACACAAAGGGTTTGGACATTTAAATGTTAAAGGTGATGAAGTAAATAAGAACTCTACTTTTAAGATCGCTAGTATTACTAAAATGTTTACCTCTACGGTCATTCTTCAAATGATGGAAGAAGATTTAATTGATCTTGACGCCCCTGTTTCTAGGTATTTATCTGATATAAACTATTTACAGTTCGATAGTCTTCATCTGTATCAAGGAAAATCTTATGGTAATACAATTACTATCCGACAGCTTTTACAACACCGCTCTGGCTTAGGAGATATTTTTATTGACACATATGAAACATTTGTGGATCATATGAAAAAACATTCTCAAAAAGAATGGACTCCAGAAAAGCTTTTTGAGTTTTACTATAAAAATGAGGTAAATCATATGACTCATTTTCAACCTGATTCTGGCTATTATTATACAGACGTTGGATATTTTCTATTAGGATTAACCATAGAAAAAGTCACCAAAAAATCGTTAGCAGAAAATTACAGAGAAAGAATACTTGATCCTCTAGAATTGACCTCTACTTACTTTGAATATCACGAAGAAAATCCTTCCAAAAACAAACAAGCTTCTGCTTATATTGGAGATTGGGAAATTACAGGAAATGTCAATACTTCTTACGATTGGGGTGGAGGTGGCCTCGTTTCCAACACCCAAGACTTAAGCAAATTCATCCATGGGTTATTTGATCAAAAACTCTTTCAGAAAAAAGAAACGCTAGAGATGATGACAGAAGCTCGATCTATTGGAAGAAAATACGGAATGGGTATCACTACCTACAGCTTTAACGATAGAATCTATTATGGACATGGCGGTTTTTGGGGTAGCTTAATGGCTTATGACCCTATTCATAATTCAACCATCATATTATCCATTAACCAAGTAGAACCTCCTTTTCAAGAAATAAAATTGATAAAAAAAGCGGTGGCGTTGGTGGAGTAAAAAAGCAGAGAGGAGTATCTTTTTAAAGATACTCCTCTCTGCTTTTTTAAGTGAAGAGTGAAGAGGGAAAAGTGAAGAGCGTTTTTAACTCTGCAACTCCCTTACTCTTAACGACATGTTATTCTGACTAACTACTTCGACTTCAGTTCCTTTTTCTATGAAACCTCCTTCGGTTGTTGCGTCATAATAGTCGTTATCTATTTTAATCTTTCCTGAGGGTCTTAATACAGTATGTGCTATCCCTACTTGTCCTACAAAAGAGGCTTCGAATACATCTGCTGAATAACCATCTTCGGAAGTCATGGACTCTCTTAAACCTACTTTGTTGAACATTGGCATATCCATAATCTTATGGGCGAAAGTTAGAATAAACATTCCTGCAACGAACATTGCGCCCATCACACTAATTAGAGATGTCCAAATTCGAGTTGAATCAACAAAAGTAAAATCTAGGAAGTCGTTTTCTAGCATTACGAGTACCAATCCTATCACTAATAAACTAATACCTGATACTCCTGTGACACCAAATCCTGGGACGACAAATATTTCCAATATGATCAATACTATACCTAACGCAATTAGTACAATTTCCCAGTTGTCGGCCATACCATTTAAATAGTAGGGAGTTAAATATAAAATTGCTGCTACAATTGCTGCAATTAAAGGGAAACCTACACCTGGAGATTGTAATTCGAAGTACAAACCTCCTAAGATGATTAGAATTAAAATACCACTAATTGCTGGGTTCAAGAATAAAGAGATAATGCTTTCGGTAGTCGATTGCTCATAATTTACAAGCGTGTAACTATCTACTCCACTCCTTTTCATGATATCTTTTACTCCAGCTACTTTGGCTTCGCAATACCCATTTTTAATGGCTTCAGAAACGGTAAAAGTAATTACTTCTCCTTCTTCTGATATACCTTCTACCACCAGATCTTGATCGACCATGGCTTCTGCAATATCCGGATTACGTCCATTACTTTCTGCAGTTGAACGCATCATTGAACGCATATACGATTGGTATTTATCTGGGGCTGCTTCTCCAGTGCCTCCCATCACTACGGTAGCCGCACCAATGTTTGATCCTGTTTCCATGTAGATCGAATCACATGCTATGGAGATTAATGCACCTGCACTTGCTGCATTTTTATTAATAAATACATACACCGGCGTTGAGTAATCTAAAATCATTTGTCTGATCTTATCCGCATCATTTACAGCACCTCCATAGGTATCCATATCAATGATGACATAATCTGCTTTTTGCTCTGTAGCTTCATCCAATGCCAATTTCACTTGTCGTGACATCACTGGATTAATATCTTCTCGAATTTCGAATTGAAACACCACCGGGTCCTTTTCTGCAAATACATTGATACTCTGAAAGGTGAATAATAAAGTGATGATATAGAAAATTTTCTTCATACTATTGTTAGTCAATTACACCAAAAAGTAGAAACTCTGTTTCTGTTTAACTGAATGGATATTTTTTAATTGGAAATTTTTCATCTCCTTCAGTTATTTTAATCCATTGATAGTGATATTGTTTCATTTGAATTCATCGATTTCACCTTATCACATATCAATTGATGTGTACAATTTACAAAGTAAATCATTAATATAGCACTAAAACGATACTTTGATATCAATTATCGAATGATGATCTTTGAATCATCACTTATACTATTCTTTATGGCATCACTTTCAAAAACTTTAAATTATTTAGCCTACGGACAAGTTTGGAGAATACTTTATGATCATCAATTAAAAGTATTACTTGTCGAAATGCGTTCTTCCGAAGAAAAAGAGGTTTGCTTTTCGTGTATACGATTAGAGAATCAGGAAGTCGTTTGGGAAGGCTTACAATTAAAAGAAAAGTGGTGGGTAACGATGGCTGGCGTAAAAGACGGATTCTTATATTTTAATGAATTCGCTCACGATCAGCGTATGCCTAAAGTAAAGAAAATGGAGAAGTTGGATATCCTTGAAGCCATTATTGTTCAAGATAATGAAAAGGATCCTGAATTGGTAGATACGGCTTTGGGTATTCAAAATCCAGTCATTTATCCATCGGATTCAGAACACACTTCTTCTTTGGTAGAATTTTTAGAAGGTCAAGGGTTTCATCCAGAAAGAGACAGTAGTATTCATTATTTGGAAACAGCATCGAGTATCAATTTCTGTTTTATGGAAAAACAGGGAGATCAATTATCTCGAAGAATGCTTATTTGTTCTATGGAAGGTGATATTTTATATAATCAATTGATGGATAAAGAGGTAAAAGAGCAAATTATGGATAGCTTCTTTGTGATCGATCAAATGCTTGTTTATATTGAAGACAAAATCACACTTTGTGGCATCCCCTTACCACCGACAGACAATTAACTATCATGAAATTTGTAGCATACATATTATTTTTTCTGTGCTGTAATGCCTCTATACTTTTTGCTCAGACAAATACTTCACATACTGTTCAGGCATCAGAAACTTTGTATTCTATTTCTAGAAAATACAATGTCTCTGTTCAGGATATTATTAAAGCCAATAATATCGAAAACAATGTGATTAAAATAGGTCAGACATTACAGATCCCTACTATTTCTACAGAGAATAATACTGAAACAGTAATTACTCCTCAAGAAAATAATTTCGATAAGGTGGCTGTTGCAGAAGGTAGTAACCCTGTATACTATAATGCTAAAGATGGAGAAACATTAAGAGCCATCGCCTTTTCACATCAAGTAGTCGTAGATAGCCTTTCTGTTTGGAACGGAATATTACCGGATAAACCATTAACAGAAGGCCAACAGATTATAGTAAGTGTGACAGGTGAATTGAAAAATATCGACCAAAAAGCCATAGAAGTACACTCAAAGTCTTATGCTGATTTAACCATTGAAGAGGCCAAAGATTACAATATTCCTATGCAAAAGGTTGAAAGAGGTAATGGTCAAGTGGTAGATTTACCAAATAATACCAGTAAACTGATGGCGTTGCACAGAACGGAAACAGTAGGGTCTTATATCAAAGTGATTAACCCAAATAATGACCGTCAAGCGATTGTTCGAGTGGTGGCCCCATTACCTGATGCTGCCATTGAAGATGGTATTATCATTAGAGTTTCAGAAGAAACCGCTAAAAAAATTGGGGCAGTAGGATCAGATTTCAAGGTAAGAATAGAATATAATCAATAAGAATGAGGATAGCGATTTTATCGACTTTTTATCCATTTAGGGGAGGAATTGCACAGTACGGGAATGCTTTATTTACAGCTTTAGAACAGTTAGGACACAACGTAAAAGCATTTACTTTTACAAGACAATATCCTAACTTTTTATTTCCAGGATCTACACAGTATGTTACAGATAAGGATACTACAGAACAACTTCAATCAGAAGAAGTTTTAGATTCCATTAACCCCATTACCTATTATACAACCGCAAAAAGCATTGAAAAATTTGCTCCAGACCTTGTCATCACACAGTATTGGATGAGCTTTTTTGGTCCCTCTTTAGGAACAGTAGCGAAGCTTTTAAAAGATAAATATAAAGTCATCAGTATTCTACATAATGTCATACCACATGAAAGTAGAGTCATCGACAAACCTTTTACTTCTTATTTCCTGAAGCAACATCATGGTTTTATTACGATGAGTGCTTCTGTAGATCAAGATTTAAAAGCATTTATACCTAATGCTTCTTCTTTAGAACGACCTCATCCCTTATACAATCATTTTGGAGCAATAGCTGATAAAGAAGCTTCAAGAAAGGAATTGGGATTACAAGAAGATAAAAAGACACTCTTATTTTTTGGGTTTATCAGAGAATATAAAGGTATTGATTTACTGATTCAAGCATTTGATGAACTCGACGATTCGTATCAATTAGTTATTGCAGGAGAAGTATATGGTTCTTTTGATGTATATCAACAGCTGATCGACCAAAACAAGAATAAGGATAGAATACATTGTTTCAATCAGTATATTTCAGATCAAGAAGTGTCTACTTATTTTTCTGCTGCCGATGTTTGTGTATTACCTTATAAATCAGCCACTCAAAGTGGTGTGACCGCCGTGGCCTTACACTTTGAATTGCCGATTATTGCCACTGATGTGGGAGGGTTAAAAGAGTTGGTTATACCAGGTAAAACAGGAGAGATAATCTATAAGGCAGAAAGTAAATTGATTGCTAAAACGATAATAGAATATTTTGATAAAGATACTTCGGAGTATTCAAGTAATATTAAAGCTTTAAAGCAGGAAATGTCTTGGGATAACTTCGCAAAAAAGTTGGTCAACTTTTCTAATACGTTACCTACTCCGGAGGTTCTTTAAGTTGGTCCTTCACATCGTCTATTATTTGATTCACCCACAAACCATACAATTCACCTGAGGGATGTAATCCATCACTTGCGGTTAATTCTGGCCTCTCTCTTACTTGACGTGTGGTAGAAGTAATATTATAAAATTTCACTCCTCTATTATTTGTAATTCTTTCTTTTAGATTATTGTATTGATCTATTTCTTGAGTGATTTGAAAATTGGGTTGCGTGTAGGTGTATCCATAATCTGGTATAGATAAAACGATTACATTTTTGGTACCTCCTGCAAAATTTATTGCCGTGGTCAACAACTCATTATACTCCTCTTCAAAAATTCTAATATCCCTTCTTTGAAACTGATTATTCACTCCGATTAATAAGGTAACTATATCATAGTTTTCTTCTAAATCGCTTCTATTTATGGCATCTATTAAATTAGATGTCGTCCATCCTGTTTGTGCCACATAAACAATATCATCCTCTATTGTGTATCTACGATCTTCTAAAGCTACCTTTAGTTGTTCTGTCCATCGGTCCTCTTTACTTACACTTGCCCCTATTGTATAAGAATCTCCTAATGCTAAAAATGACATTACTTTACGTGGTATGCCATCGTCAACCACTACCTGAGTGGTATCGTTATCATCAAATAGTGTGGTAAAAATTGGTTCTTCTTTATCACTACAGTTAGTAAGAAGGAATAGAATAGAAAAACTCAAAAATAGAGCAATTTTTTTCATGGTAGACAAATAGAAGAAATGATCAATAGTTTATATTAGAAATAGATCCGTATCTTTATTGTGAGTTTTCGAACTCATGTATATCAGATATTCTTTATTTACTAATGATAGAACAAAAAAAGCCTGGTTTTGTTTGTCCTACCAAGACGAAAAGATGTCTTTACTTATAATCATGGTATTTAACACAAACTCATCAAACTGATCATGAAACAACTATTACTATCTCTTTTTATCCTGTTAGGTTGTCATGTATATGCACAAAAGACCATTATGGTTATTCCTAAAATAGATCAAGGTGCCTCTATTTGTAACTCTTTTGAGATTTACCATAACAAAATTGCACTTAAATCAATTGAGACAGTGTATAAAAAAATGGGGTATAATGTAATTAGTTCTTATAATATAATTAGAGGTTATGCCACCTCAGGACAATGTTACATTGGAGAGGAAAAGGTAAAAAACAATCTGATTACGCAATTTGGTTTAAAGTATTATACAGAAGTTGATGTATCATTTCATAATACCAACAAAGGAAGTTATGCCACAGTAACTGCCACCGTATATGATACAAAGTCCCAAAGATTTCTTGCTCAGGCAACAAACGACTCTCCCACAGAATTTACATCTGATAAGGGAAGACAAATTACTATGGCTTTCAATAAAATTGTCAGACCATTGATGTCGGCAGCATCTACCAACTTAAAGAAAGGACCTCAGGCAGTCACTAAAAAAGAAAATGTAAATATAGTTACCACTCCTCCTGTAGTTATAACTAAAAAAGAAGATGTTAAACCTGCAAAACCAATAAAGGAAGAACCTTTAACAGTAAAGCAGCCAGAGGAAGAAGTAAAAGAAGTAATATTACCTCCATCTGATGTTGACATCAATATCCCACAAGGTGGAAGAGTAAATGAAGATGCCGTAGCCGTTGTCATAGGCAATAAGAACTATAGAAATAATGATGTACCAGAAGTAAGCTTTGCTCTAAGAGATGCTGCCACAATGAAAAAGTATTTGATGCAGACTTATGGATATAGAGAAGGTAATATTATTTATGTAGAAGATGCCACTCAAGCCGATTTCAACGCTATTTTTGGTATTAAAGGTAATCCTAAAGGAAAGTTATACAACTATATCAAGCCGAATATGTCCGATGTGTTTATTTATTACAGTGGACACGGAGCACCTAATCCGGAATCGAACGAGGGATATTTTGTACCTGTAGATACCGACCCTTCCTTAATTCAGTTTAACGGATACGGTGTAAAAACATTGTACGATAATTTAGAACAGATGCCTTTTAAATCACTTACCGTAGTGATGGACGCTTGCTTTAGTGGATCTTCTGATGGCGGTATGTTACTTAAAAGTATCTCTCCTGTTTTTATAAAGACGAAGAGTAAGGTATTAGAAGGTGATAATAGTGTGATTATGACAGCCACAGCTTCTGAACAGGTGGCTTCTTGGTATAACGAAAAAGGACATGGTCTTTTTACTTATTTCTATTTGAAAGGTCTACAAGGAGCTGCAGATTTAAATAAAAATGGTCAAATCACCATCGATGAGATGTCTGAGTACATTACTGAAAATGTTCAGTACATGGCTAGAAGGTTAAATAACCGAGAACAAGTTCCTCAGATTTCTGCTAAATCGAATACAAGAATAAAGTAAGGATTAACTCCCTCATTAAGAGGGAGTACCTTCTCATTCATTAACAATTAAATAATCTTAAAACCTCTATTTTCATCAACTGATTTTTTAGTTTCGTAGTTGATGAATAATAACCCCACTATATCATTTAGATTATTTCCATTGTTGATGGCTTTTGCTATCCTCTTTTCATTAGGAGGAGAAGCAGTGCATGCCCTTAACCAAGCTTCTAATGGTACGGAGATAACGGTTCTTCATCAAGAGGACACTTTTGTGGACGGTACTGACCTTGCTCAGGACTTCCCAAAGACCATCTCTCATAACACTCAGAAGTTTCATTGGAATAATCAATTCCTTAACACATTCCACTCATCTTTTGATTTTACCTTAGAATGGGTTAATCAACCTATTTTTAAAGAAGTAATCAGAGAATCTTTACGTCAGCTGTATGCTGGAAAGGAATGTATAGTGCAACACTATATTGCTCCCAATGCTCCCTAAATAAAACCTCACTCCTATTTATTGTTTGTGTTTTCGCGATCAAAAATATTGATTGACTGAATTCTTGTACACAAACTTTTTTAAATCAATCATTAATACTTAGGACTTAACCCTTTTATCAAAAAAAGGGAGGGGAAACCTATGTCCAAAAATTGACCTAAATATGAGAAATAGAGGTTTTATAATGTTCATTGCAACATTAGTTACACTACTTAGTATATATAACTTATCCTTCACTTGGATGTCCAATCGTGTGCAATCAAAAGCTGAGACACACGCTACAAATCAAAATGGAATAGTCGATTATCAGAAAAAACAAGCCTACTTAGATTCTGTTTGGAAAGAGCCTGTGGTGGATTTAGGTTTTGTAGACTACACCTATGAGGAGATAAAAAATAAAGAGTTAACCAAAGGTTTGGACTTGCAAGGTGGTATGCATGTTACATTGGAGGTATCTCAAAAAGAAATTATCGAAGCTTTAGCCTCGAACAATATCAATGATGCTTTTGAGAACGCTTTATCTCAAGCTGACCGATTGACGAAGGAAAACAGAAAGTCATTTTCTCAGAATTTCTTCCAATCGTTAACCGATCAAGATGATATTTTACTAGCAAGTTACTTTGCGAATTCGACCAATAAGGATAAGATCACGTTAGCTTCAAATAATAGTGCAGTTATTAATTATGTAAATCAAGAAATTGATGGAGCTGTTGAGAGTGCTTTCGAAATTATAAGAACACGTATTGATAAGTTTGGTGTAACTCAGCCGAATATTCAGCGTATTAAGGGAACGAATAAAATCACTATGGAACTTCCAGGTGTAAACAACCCGGAACGTGTTCGTAACCTTGTGCAAGGAATGGCTAAGTTGGAGTTTGTGGAAGTTTGGGATCTGAATGACGCCTTTCCACACTTGCAAAAGATAGAAAATGAATGGGTCAAACATCAAAAAGTGACCAATAAGAAAGTAATAAGTGAGCACCCTGAAAAACAATTATTTATAGATGAAGTGGAACCTATCACTCAAAATGAGGAAAATGAAAGACCTTCATCAGCATTAATGAAAACGCTTTCTCCTTACAGTCTAATTTATGCCCTATCCGATACTGCTGATGTCAATAAATTATTAAATGATAAAAACTTAATGTCTATCATTCCTTCCAACATGAAGTTTGCTTGGGGACATAAATCCTTTAATAAAGTGGAGGGAGTAGAGTGTATTGAACTATTTATCATCAAAAAGGGACACGAAGCCAAAATTACCGGTGACTATATAGCGGATGCGGAACAAACGTACAATCAGAATAATCAGGCGGTAGTTTCTATGGTGATGAATAATGAGGGTACAAAGAAATGGAAAAAGATGACCTCAGAAAATTATGGAAATCGTGTGGCTATTGTTTTAGACAATGAAGTGTACACTGCCCCAACTGTACAAGCGGTGATTGATGGAGGTCGTTCTGAAATTTCGGGTGATTTTGATGTGGAGGAAGCGAAAGACTTGGCCAATGTCTTAAAAGCCGGTAAGCTTCCTGCCCCAACTCACATTATAGAAGAAGTAGTGGTTGGCCCTTCTTTAGGTGATATTGCACAGGCAGACGGTATACAATCTGTTGTGATTGGCTTATCGCTTGTTTTATTATTTATGACACTTTACTACGCCAAAGGTGGTTGGATTGCCAATGCTGCCTTAGCTCTGAACATCTTATTAATATTTGGTATTCTTGCCGAATTAGGCGCGGTGCTCACTTTGCCGGGTATTGCAGGAATTGTGCTTACCATTGGTATGTCGATTGATGCCAATGTATTAATCTTCGAAAGAATTAGAGAAGAGCAAAAGAAAGGAAGCTCATTTCTAGAATCCATATCTAAGGGTTATAACAGTGCCTTCCGTACCATTTTGGACGCCAATGTAACTACATTATTTACAGGTTTCTTCCTATACACTTTTGGTATTGGACCAATTAAAGGATTTGCTGTCACGTTAATCATAGGCATTATCTGTTCGTTCTTTACTGCCGTATTCGTTACCCGATTGATCATCACTTACTTTATTAAAAAGAAAGGACAACAGTTACAATTAAATTTTGAAACGAAATTGTCACGTCTATTCTTTAATCGAGTAAACTTCGATGTCTTAAAGAAGAGAAAGATGGCCTACTTCATTTCTTCAATAGTGATTATAGCGGGATTATCATCTTTAGCTATCAAAGGTTTAAATAAAGGAGTCGACTTTACAGGTGGGCGTACCTATGTAGTAAGTTTTAATGATAAAGTAATTCCTTCTGCATTAGAATCCTCATTATCCGACTTTGTTGATGGTAAATCTTTAGAAGTGAAAACATATGGTGATGATAAAACATTAAAAATTACAACATCTTACCTTATTGAAGATGAAACCACCGAAAGTGATGACCAAGTGAAAAAAGCCATTATTGATGGTGTCGAGAGTTTTACTGGACAAAAATATGCTGATGAGGAAGACCCGACTTCTGACACCTTTGTTATTCCTTCTCAATCCAAAGTTGGGGCAAGTATGGCGGATGACATCAGTATCTCAGCACAAAAAGGTGTCCTATTCTCATTAGTCAGCATATTCATGTACATATGGTTGAGGTTTAGAAATGCCAGTTTTGGTATTGGAGCCGTTGCCGCCTTAATTCACGATACGCTTATTGTTTTCAGTATTTTCGGAATTGCGAACCTCCTTGGTTTTGGTTTTGAGATGGACCAAGTATTTATTGCTGCGGTACTTACAGTTATCGGTTATTCGATAAACGATACAGTGGTCGTCTTCGATAGGATAAGAGAAGAGGATTCTAAAAAACAAAAGAACAATTCTTACTATAACAGAATCAATACGGCTATTAATGGGACTTTGAATAGAACAATCATTACCTCAATCACCACACTAATGGTCGTATTGGTTTTATTGATCTTTGGTGGTGATGCTTTGAGGACTTTTGCCTTTACCCTTTGTGTGGGTGTCTTGGCAGGGACTTATTCTTCAATATTTATTGCCGCTCCCATAGTATTTGATATCTCTAAAAAGAAAATTAAAAAAGCATTAGCAACGGCTTAGAGTAATTGATATACTCGACATGAACATCAAATAAATATATAGAACAGTAAAGCTTAACGGACTGACCTCTCCGTTAAGCTTACTCTATTTGTTTAATACTCATTTTTTTCAACAAAAAACGTCATTTAGACACATTAAAATGACGTTTTTACAATTTCATATCAGAAAAACACAACCTAAATTGTGTTTTCTGTAAAATGATATTACTTTTGCGTTGAAATAGTATTATGCAAAAAGAGCACAACATATCGTTCAAGTTTTTTCCATTCGTAATGGCATTCCTTCTACTCCTTACTCTAGGAGCAGAATCGACATATGCTATTTACAATGATGTAAATACGACTGTTGATGTTTCGGATGCACATCAGAAAGATACCGAACAAGGAAAAACGTCTATCAAGATCCTAAAAGATCAGCAAGACGCCATCCCTCATTCTACTTATAAAATTGAGTGGAACAATGCTTTCGTAAAAACTATTCATTCAGCAAACGATTTTAAATTAGAGGTAACATCTACTACAGAAACTCCTCTAGTTACCAACGATTCAAGAGCTTCACTTTCTGTGGAGACTGCCTGTGTAATGACTCATTATGCAGCTCCAAATGCTCCCTAGAGCAAAATCCCCCTATTTTATCATTTTCGAACACAATTCATTTAGACTTGCGGCTTTTTGTACCGTTTGAGTCTTCGTGTTACTATATATTTTATATTCAACAATCGACTATTCAATAGTTAATTTTTTACTTATATTATGAATAACAGAGGTTTTATACTGTTCATTGCTGTTCTAGTAACAGTATTCAGTCTTTTCGACCTTTCTTTCTCATGGGTTTCAAGAAACATCCAATCTCAAGCGGATGAGTATGCCATGGATTCTGAAGGTCATGTAGACTACTTTAAAAAGCAAGCATACATTGATTCTCTATGGAAAACTCCAGTGTATGACTTAGGTTTCAAATCTTACACTTACGAAGAAGTAAAGAACAAAGAATTGGCTTTGGGTCTTGACCTTCAAGGTGGTATGTCAGTTACATTAGAAGTTTCTCCTGTAGAAGTGGTTAAAGCTATGGCAGGTGCTAACGTTGACGACAACTTCTTAGCTGCTTTAGCTGAGGCTGAAACATTAACAAGAGAAAACAGAGAAACATTTACTAATAACTTCTTCACTTCATTAAAAGAGAAGAACGAAAATGTTCCTTTCGCAACTTACTTTGCTTCATCAGCAAACAAAAACAGAATTTCATTCAACTCGCCAGACAAAGCCGTTCAAGACTTAGTAGAAAGCGAAGTGGATGGTGCTGTAGAAAGAGCATTCGAAATTATCCGTACTCGTATTGACAAGTTTGGTGTAACTCAACCAAACATCCAACGTCTTCAAGGTACTAACCGTATCGCAATCGAATTGCCAGGTGTAGACAACCCTCAACGTGTACGTAACCTATTACAAGGTGTTGCAAAGTTAGAATTCTTAGAAGTATGGACTCTTCAAGAAGCTCAACCTTACATCTTCCAATTGAACCAAGAGTGGGTAAAGCAAGAGAAAGCACGTAAAGCTTTAGCTGGTGATGTTGCTGTAACAGAAACAACTGATGCTGCTAAATCTTCTTCTGAGAACTCACTTTTCGAAGGTGATTCTACAGATGTAGCTGCAAATGATTCTACTGCAACTCCTGAGGATGAGTTATACTCTCCTATCATGAAAGGTTTCTCTCCTTACGGTTTAGTATTCGCTGATACTGATACTGCTTCAGTAAACAAAATGCTTCGTGATAAAGAAGTGATGTCAATTGCTCCTTCTAACATGAAATTCTTATGGGGTCACAAACCTTTCCAAACAAACGATCAAGGTGTAGAATTCTATAACCTTTACGTAATCAAGAAAGAGCGTGAGGCGAAATTAACTGGTGAGGTGATCACTGACGCGATCCAGTCGTATGACCAAAAGAACCAACCTGCAGTTTCTATGGTAATGAACGTAGAAGGTGCTAAGAAATGGAAAAAAATGACTGGCCAAAACTTAGGTCGTCAAATCGCTATCGCTCTAGATAACGAAGTATATACTGCTCCAAACGTACAATCAGAAATCGACGGTGGTCGTTCTGAAATCACTGGTAACTTCGACGTTGCTGAGGCGAAAGACTTAGCAAACATCTTGAAAGCTGGTAAACTTCCTGCTCCTACAAAAATTATTGAAGAAGTAGTAGTTGGTCCATCATTAGGTAAAGTTGCTCAATCAGAAGGTATCAACTCTGTATTATTAGGTCTTGGTCTAGTAATCTTGTTCATGGTAATTTACTACTCTAAAGGTGGTTTAATTGCAAACGCTGCATTAGGTTTGAACATCTTCTTCATCTTCGGTATTCTTGCTGAGCTTGGAGCTGCATTGACACTACCTGGTATTGCTGGTATCGTACTTACAATTGGTATGTCGATTGACGCCAACGTACTAATCTTCGAACGTATTCGTGAAGAGCAAAGAAATGGCAAGTCGTTATTGACTGCAATTTCTAACGGTTATGACAGAGCATTCTGGACAATCTTTGATGCCAACTTAACTACATTAGTAACTGGTGGTTTCCTTTACTACTTCGGTTTAGGTCCAATCAAAGGTTTCGCAGTAACATTAATGATCGGTATCGTTTGTTCATTCTTCTCAGCTGTATTTATTTCTCGTTTGATCGTTTCACAAATCGTGAAGAGCAAAGGTGAAAACGCTAAGTTGAACTTCGAAACTGGTTTATCTAAGAAATTAGCTGGTAAAATGAATGTTGACTTTATGGGTAAACGTAAAGTTGCTTACATCTTCTCTGCAGCTATTATCGCTATTGGTCTTGGTTCATTAGCAACTACAGGTCTTAACTTAGGTGTTGACTTCACTGGTGGTCGTACGTATATTGTAAGCTTCGATCAAGCAGTAGTTCCATCTAAATTACAAGGTGCTTTAGTGAAAAATGTAGAAGGTAAGCCGGTTGAAGTGAAAACTTACGGTAACGACAATACATTAAAAATCACTACTGCATACTTAATCGATAACGAATCATCAGAAACTGATGCTAAAGTACAGAGTGCAATTGTTACAGGTATCGAAAGCTTCACAGGCTTGAAATATGCTGACAAGCAAAACCCTTCTGCTACTACATTCGTTATTCCATCAACTTCAAAAGTAGGTGCTTCGATTGCAAATGATATTACAGATGGTGCGGAAGAGGCAGTATTGTTCTCTTTATTAGGTATCTTCTTGTACATCTGGGTACGTTTCCGTCAGTGGAACTTCGGTGCTGGTGCAATCATGGCCTTATTACACGATACATTGGTAGTATTTGGTGCGTTCGGTATTGCTAACCTTTTAGGTGCAGGTTTCGAATTAGACCAAGTATTTATCGCAGCGGTACTTACTGTAATTGGTTATTCAATTAACGATACAGTGGTAGTATTTGACCGTGTTCGTGAAGAGCAAGAAAATGCTACTGTAGGTACTAAAATGATGGACGTAATGAACAAAGCGATCAACGGTACTATGAACCGTACGATCATTACTTCATTCACTACATTGTTAGTAATCTTAGTATTGTTAATTTTCGGTGGTGAGGCATTGAGAGGATTCTCATTCTCATTATTCATCGGTATTATGATCGGTACTTACTCATCGATCTTTATCGCTGCTCCACTTGTATACGATACATCTAAGAAAAGAATCGAAAAAGAAGAAAAAGCTAATGCTTAATCTTTTTGAATGATATATCGAAGGCCTTGTGAGTGATCACAAGGCCTTTTTTCTTAGCTTCGTTTTTTAGTTTTAAGTTCAATAAACAAACTAGTTCTCACTTAACATTATATAAATCAGAGGTTTTAATGTTAAGTTATTTTAGATCTTGTAAATGATTGTTTACATGATTTGTAACCGGACGACTTCTAACGTCTAAGTATACAAACAAACATGTAAACACATGAAAACTCTATTGACATTTATTGCGGCCCTACTACTTTTCTTACCGGATTATGCTAACGATCGTCCGATTAAGAAATATGATGATGCCAATTTAAAAATATACACCCACGCCTCTGCAGCAGGCACTGCAGCTTATATTTTTCAAGACAATGGAAATGTGACCTATGTGCTAGATTACAGAGACGGATCTTATTATGAATATCCAGGTCAGTATTCTATTTCAGACAATCAAATAAAAATTGATTTACAAGCAGGAAAAGGAAAGAATAACATGGGTATAGAAATGAGTCAGCTCATCCCAAAAAGAAAACATATTGAACTTCAGGTGCAATCTGAAGATGTTATTTTTGATGACGAACATTTTAAACATGGTCGCTTCGAATTGTTAGAAAATCAAAAAGCCAAATAGATCAACATTAATTTCACCCCTTGATGAGGATTTGTTTCTTATCTTTGTAAGGTGAGTTTGACGAACTCTTTTTGATAAATGTCTTATTTGATGTTATATCATAGTGTATAAATCAAATAAGATTTCTTTGAAAATATAAGTATAAAATGAAGTTATTAAATACATTAGCTCTTTTAATTTTTTGTCAGTTAGCTGTTACAGCTCAGAACTTCCAATTCGACAAACAAATCAACTTTGAGATTTACGAAAATGGAAAATTAAAAGAATATCCTCAGGCGAGAGCGTTAGTGGGTGCAGAAAATACAATGGGTGCTCGAGTGGTATTAGAAGAAGATGCAGGAGCTCAATACTCTGTTGTTGATTTCAACAAAGGAAAAATTAAAATCCTTATGCGTCAATTTGGTCAAAAAGTAGCCTTAGAGACGGATATCAACACAGACCAATTGGATGTATTAGGCGTTTCTGATGTACCTGTTACTGAAGATAAAAAGATCAAAAAAGAAATTATTGGTATAAAATGTCGTTCATTTAAAGGAACCAAAGATAATAAGACTGTAATTATTCACGTGGGTAATTTTGGTGCTGATTTAAAAGGATACGAATCTTTCACTAAAGCAATTTGTGAAAAAGCTGGTATCGAATTAAAAGACAAAGAAGTTATCTTGGGCGTTGAAATGATTGACAACCAATCTAAAGGTTCTTTCAAAGCCTATGTAAGAGATATCAAAGAAAAATCTTTCAAGATTGACACAAGTAGCTATACTACTTTAGGTTCTTCTGGAAGCTTTGGAATTCCTGGATTTTAATTCATCCAACACACATCACAAAAAAATCCCTTGACAAGAAATTGTCAAGGGATTTTTTATATCTATATATCAATAGAGTATTTGATAATTAATCAAAGATCTGTTCCATTGTAATACCAAAAGCATCTTCGATTTCATCTAGTCTAGACATTTCTTTTTTGCTGACTAAACAAACAGATACTCCTGATTTACCCGCACGAGCCGTTCTACCACTACGGTGAGTGAAGTATTCCATCTTATCCGGTAATTGATAATGGATAACATAAGCTAAGTCGGCAATATCAATACCTCTAGCTGCTAAATCTGTAGCCACAAGAATCTGTAATTTTTTAGATTTAAAAGCACGCATCACTTTATCTCTTTCTTTCTGAGATAAATCGCCATGAATCGCTTCTGCTTTAAACTGCTTTCCATGAAGTTGTTTTGATACTTGCTGAGCATCAGCTTTCGTTCTCGTAAAGATCACCCCTCTTTCATCACCTTGCTGACGGATAAACCAGTTTAGGGTTTCCATCTTTTGCTTTGGCTCCACCATCAAGTATTCGAACTTGATCTTCTTGTTGATCACGTTCATTGGGTTCACTTCAATTCTGAAAGCATCTTTAGCCATATATTTCTTGATGATCTCCTTAATACCTACTGGGAAGGTAGCAGAGAATAACCAAGTGGCTTTCTTATGCGTTGTTAAACGAAGAATTTTATTCAAATCTTCTTTAAATCCCATACTCAACATCTCATCTGCTTCGTCCATCACTACAGTTTTAATGTAAGATAAATCGACAGCATTACGGTTGACCAAATCGATTAATCGACCAGGTGTGGCCACTAGAATTTGTGTAGGGCGTTTTAAATTATTGATTTGAATATCTATAGGAGCTCCTCCATAAACAGCTTCACAGAATACTTTGTGGTAGTATTTTGTAAACTTGAACAACTGTTTCTGAATTTGCTGACCTAACTCTCTTGTTGGTGATAAAATTAAAGCTTGAGGCTGAGGATTTTTAGGATTAACAGCATGAAGTATGGGTAAACCAAAAGCTGCCGTCTTACCTGTTCCCGTCTGAGCCTGACCGATAAAATCGGTGCCCTCTTGCATTAAAAACGGGATTGACTTCGATTGTATAGCCGTTGGTTCTTCAATTCCGTTTTCTGTAAGTGCCTTAACAATAGCACTATGAATTCCTAAATCCTTAAAAGTCATTGTATATCTACTTTTGTACGAACACAAAGGTAGTTGGAAATATTGGTAAAAATAGAAAATGAGTCATATTGTAATGAAACATTTAGAAAGAGCACAAAAAAAGGACTGTGGGGAAGCAGTCCTTTTTTCTTTAGTTTCTGTAAACATTTACCCATTCGATGTATACCACTCTTGGGTTTTCATCAAACATTTCTTTGGGTAATTCTACTTCTGTGTAATCAGAAGGCTTGGCTATTTTCTTCACCAAAATATCTTTATAAGTAGAAATATACTGGTTTTGAGTTCGTCCTGAAGAATAAAAACGTTCAAAAAGATGTGTTTTATCAAGGTCTGTGTATCCTTTAAAACCTTCCAATCTAGTAAAAGGAAGTCTTAAAATAATACGTTCAGGCCAAACACTACCTTGTGGCCGTCTGATCACGCCTTTACCAATGTCTGCTACTTTGGTAAATTCAATAATCTTTTCATCCAATGAATCCGTCATCTCTACCTCATTTACACCTTTGGAAGATTCAAAGTGTAAAGTAGTATCAACTTCTTCATTTTCAGAGCAACTACAGAAAAGTACTACTAAAAATAGAAGTATAAAAGTTCGTCTCATGAAGTGGTTTTCTTATCGTTTTGTACAAAATTCGGAATGTAATGAGATTGGCTTTAATCAAAAAAAACTAAGCAAATCACTTAACGGTTTTAAATTAAATAAAATATTGAAATAATCATATTAAACGATTAAAAAAAGGTGATATACTCAACAAAATCAGTTGAATACATCACCTTTCACTTGAAAAAAGTATTTCAAGAAGTTTATATCAAAATACTAATAACCTAACTTGATAATGTTTAAGTTATTACCATAATCATTAGCAATAGCTAATTCATTTGTTCTTTTTATATACTTCAATCCAGCTGGACCATCAGCTGTAGATTGAATCACTCTTGGTTCTCTACTTAAAGCATCATTTGCTTTAATGATCACATTTTCCTTTTTATCAGCACCAAATGCAGTGATATAATAACTCATAGAACCATTAAATGTAATGTCTTCCAAGTATGGGAATTCTTCAACGGCTAAGGCTAAAGCTACCTTATCTTCTTTGAAGTTATACGTATAAATTCCTCCTCCTTCTTCTAAAGAACTTAAGATAATGATGTCTCTATTTTTCTTACTATAATATAAACCTGTTGGCGATGGAACATCTTTAGTTAAAAGAGTAGCTGATTTCTTTTTAAGATCTACTTCATAAACCGCATTGCCAATATTATCTGATACATACACATGGCTTCCATCTGTTGTCAGAGAATACAGTTCTTTTGCTTCTGGAATTTCTACCTCAAAAAGCATTTCTTCTGATTTAATACTAAATGCCTTTAATTTTTTAGCATCTGCCACATAAAGAACTCCTGAATAGATAAGCACACCTCTTGGATTATCTAAATCTTTGACCGCAAATACGGCACCTCCTCTACGGCCACGCTTAATTACTCCGTTATTTCCTGGTGAACTAATATAAAACAAACCCGATTTTTCATCGAATGCAACATCTTTAGGGGATTGAAGTTTAGCATCAGGATCTGCTGTAATAGTCTTTTTGCTTTTCTTCTTCTTTTTTTCTGTCTTTTCTTGTGCGGAAACATTAAAACACAGACCAAGAGTAAGCAACAAACTGATAATTACTTTGTACATGTTTAGTATATTATTCTATTTATAAACCTTGTACAAATATAGAATAATGTGTTGGAGGAGTAAATCTTTTCGAAAATGTTTGCCTTTATACCCTGTTATTTTTTGTTTATTTAAGTTTCACTAAATTATATAATTCCACGTCGAATACACTCAGAAGCCAATTGAATAATATTTCTCATACCATTCTTTTTTATCATGTTCTTCTTATGACGGTTCACCGTTTCTACAGAGATTTCCAATAAAACGCCCACCTCCTTACTCGAATGCCCATCTGATATATGTTTAAGAATCGTCTTTTCTCTATCAGAAAGGGTTAAATTATCTGTTGCTCCTTCTGTGTTCACAAACTCTTTCACATCCAATATCTGAGTTTCATTCTTCGACAAATTATGAAATGATAATTCATAATGCTGTTCCTTAATGAAATGAGTCACATTGGTTAAAGAGATAAAAAACGATGTTATTTGTCCATTTTTTATAGTGACAGGTATATTTTGCTGCAGGTACGTTTGATGGTGACCTACTTTATTTTCCGTTCTAAATACAAGAGATGAACGATGAATAATCGCTTTGTATTGATAATATAAGTAGAGGTGATAACTAAACAATTTATCGAGAGAATATACATAAAACTCTTTGTCCATATCTATAATTGAATTGGATAAAGTATGCATAAACACATCAAAATCAAGATTCTTTTTCCCAAATAGGTGATCGCCTTGATCGTTTCTAATTAACTTAAAATCTATGTTATCAAAATCAATTATAAAACTTACAGTAGCTCCAGGATATAAAAAATCGATACTTTCATTTTTAATTTGATCATAACGATTTATATCATCTATAGATAAATCAATTTTTTGATTAAAAATTCCTTTGCGGGTAAAGATATCTTCGATTCTATGTTTTAGTATGACTGATTTTTTTTCATTCATTTTAAAATAAATTCATCCTCAAACATAAATTGATAGTCATCATAATATTTTTGGTTTTAGTTTTTTTGACTATATTTTTTTTGTGAGTACTTATGGTATGTGCACTCACATTTAGCCTTTCGGATATATCTGCATTTGACAATCCCTCAGAAACCAAATGTATTATTTCTATCTCTCTGTTTGATAACGTTAAAATAGCATGACATTGTATAAATTCTTCCTTGGAAGTTATGTTGTAATATGAGTTAGAATCATTTACATTAATAAAACTTATTCCATTAGTAATCTGACTGTCATCTCTGTCATCGAACAGTGTATTGTTAAACCTGATGACTGATATTGACTTTTTGTCATTTAAAATAACTTCGGCTTTTGCTAAACACTCATGTTCTGTTCCATCCCCAAAAATGAGTGGATAGGTAAAAAATATTCTAAAATCATCTCTTCTAGAATATTCTTTTTGGATAAAGGTCTCTAATATATTTTTAATCATTAGAATCCCTTTTTCTTGAAATTGTTTTGAGGCGACAAAAAAGCCTTTTTTACCATTTATATTTTCATTTGTATATCCAGTAACTTTAAAAAACGATTGGGAAAAATCAATAAACTCAAATTGTTCACAGCTAAATTCAAAATAAAACTGTTTACCTAATCCTAAATATTTTTCATTGTAGTCACTTAAAATTTGCTCATCTCTTTTCATTATGGGTATCAAAACTTTGAATTGGTATGATAGTAAAATTTGTAAAGAAAGATTCAAAGCAAATATAGAGTTAAAATTTACTTATACACAACTTAAGAGATATAAATAATACAATATTTTTATTGGAATAATACAACAACGAGCACATTTAGTTAGTGTGTTTATATACAACATGCTATATCTCTAGTAATTAACACACAATTTTGATTATAGTTATTCTCATTCTATCAATTTATTCAATCAAAAAAATTGGCTTTAAATGATATTGAATTAAATGATATCAATATAAAGTACTATTCAATTGTTTTTTATCGTTAGTAATTAAAACTACAGAATGATTTATCTACATTATTAATTAAATTATTGGAGATAAATCTACCTATATCTCATATTTTCAATTTACCTAATCATGAAACTCACCCTAATAAATTATTTACTTTTATCTTTTTTCACAATATCAATTGCTCAGGCACAAGAAAAATTGATTCCTTTTAAAGAAGGTGATTTATGGGGATATAAAAATCAAAACAAAAAAGTAGTCATATCACCTCAATATCAAGCGGTTCAAACATTTAAGTTTAACACGGCTATTGTTACAGATAAACAAGGAAAGGTAGGTTTGATTAATACTGAAGGGGATTGGGAATTAAAACCTAAATATCAAGAAATCACCAATACGCTAAATGAACAGGTTTTTATTGTTCAAAATCAGAAATCACAAAAAGGAGTTCTTCACCGAGTAGGGAAAGAACTTATACCTTTTGAATACGACAGTATTTTTGTCTTCGACAATAAGAATAATTATATCGTTTGTAAAGACGATAAATACGGCATCTATAACACCGATTTAGAATATTGGAAACTACCGCTTCGTTATTATCAATTAGCTTTTGATGATAATCGAATATTAAGAGTGGTTGAGGATGATCTTATGGGATTTTTAGAACCCGAATCATTTGCTGTTATTAGTACTCCTCAGGTTGTAATGAATAAAACAAGGGGCGGAAAAAAAGTAGTTTCTTTTAATTTTGATCAAGGTAGTGAGGAAACTATAGTTCAAACTTCTGCTGGCTTCAATATTCTAAATAAACATGGTCAATTACTACTTCCAAAAGGAATAAATAAAAAACTAAAGAAAATTGATATTGCCTCATACAATGCAAATGCTTACAAAATTCCTTCAAATGCTAAGTACATAGTAAACGATAATGTCTATTTAAAAACATCGAAAGGTCAATTTGAAGAGAAAGCATTAGAAACCTTTAAGATGTATCAGGTAGATCCAGAAAATCCGAATATAAAAAGGTCAGATAATGGAAAGTACTACCTTATCAACGATGGAAAGAAAGTTTCTAAAGAATACGATAGTCTTTTTGTTTACAGCCATGATTTCTTACAGGGTTGGAATTACAATAAAAAGAAAAATAAATATGACAAGTCCTTAGTCATTGCCGATATCATGGACGAAAATATTGGCAAAGAGGTAGCAGAAGGGTACCAAGCCATGATTTCTTATTCTACATCAGAGGAAACTGATGATTACAATTGGGCAATTATGGTGAGTGCCAATAGCCAACAAGGAATATTTGATTTAGATACGAAAAAATATGTAGTGGATATGGATTACGACCAAATCAATACTCGATATCTAGAAAAATACAATCTACTATTAATAGGAAATAATGAGGATAATTATGCCATTTATGATGTAAGTATCAATAAGCAAGTGACAGATATGAAATATCAACCCATAATTGATTCTTCTACCGAAGACATGGGGTATTTATTATTTCAAAGAAAGGGTAGTCAGAAAGAATCAGTAAAGGTATTAGACTTTTATTCTATCAAAAACAAAAAAATAACAGGTCGTACGATCGATGGCTATCAAATCCGAAAAAGAGCCAAAAAAGGAACTTTAGCTGTTTCTAAAAATACTTATGGATGGGAAACAGATCTTGCTTTTGAAGTGAGTGAGTATGCTCCTCAAAATTATCAATACATTTACTATAAAGATCACGGTAAAGGTAATGTTGGGGTTGGCTTCCTAGACAAAGATTTAAATGTGATTATACCTGCTGATTACGCTTCTATTTCGTTTAGTGGAAGTAAAGATAATTACCTCAAAGTAACTGACTTTGACTTTAATGAAGGGGTGATTGATATGAACGGAAAAACTATTGTAGAATTCGGAAAGTACAAATCGATTGGCTTAGTTTCTGACGGTGTTTTACCGGTAGTAAATTATGACAACCAAGAACAATTTATTGATCTTGATTCCAAAAATCTTACAATAAAAGACTGATCATTAACATTTTAGTTGTTGATATTTTTAGCTTTTATCCGTACATTATAGTAAGCAACTACGAAATAACCCATCGTTAAATTGCGCTAATCATACGAAATCAGTTAAACAAATTAGTGTAACCTTTTATTATTATAGTAAGAGAGATACACACCCATAAAACCATAAACAACTATGAATGCTGCAAATGATCAAAATGAATTTAAGAAGCTCTTTGATGACTTTCGAAAAACCAAGAAAGCCAAAGAAGAGACCTTATCTTTCCTAGATTACCTAGAAGAAGTTCAAAAGAATCCAGAATTGGCAGACCTAGCACATAAGCGTATGTACAAGGCCATCACCCAGTCTGGTTTCTCTACACTCGACACGGAAAAAGATGTCCGTTTGAGAAGAATTTTCGGTCCTCACTCCAAGCTAAAAAGCTACAATTTCTTTAGTGAGGAGTTCTTCGGAATTGAGAAAGTTTTACAGAAACTCGTTCGTTATTTTCACTCTGCATCCTTAAAAGGAGAAGAATCAAGACAAGTTTTATTCCTCGTTGGCCCTGTTGGTGCAGGTAAATCTTCACTAATAGAAAAGTTAAAAAGTGGTTTAGAACAAACCACTCCTTTCTATTTTCTTGAGGGATCTCCTATGAACACCAACCCATTATGTGCTATTCCTCCAGAATTGAGGGAAGAAATGGAAGGCAGATTAGGAGTAGAAATCGAAGGAGAATTAGATCCTGTAACACAACACAAACTGGATCACGATTTTAAAGGCGATTTCACCAAATTTAAAGTGATTAAACGTCATTTCTCTATTCGTAAACGTCAGGGTGTAGGTATGGTTCCTCCTGTGGATCCAAACAACCAAGACACCTCTGTTTTAATTGGTTCCGAAGACATTTCTAAATTAGACCGTTACAGCGAGGACGATCCAAGAGTTCTTACGCTAAATGGAGCTTTTAATGTAGGTAACCGTGGTTTGGTAGAGTTTATTGAGGTATTTAAAAACGAAATCGAATACCTTCATGTAATGCTCACCGCTACTCAAGAAAAACGTATTCCTGCCCCAGGTAAACACGGTATGATTTACTTTGATGGAGTAATATTGGCACACTCTAATGAAGCAGAGTGGAACCGTTTTAAAGCTGACCATACCAATGAAGCCATTTTGGACCGTATTGTAAAAGTAGAAGTTCCTTACGTTCTAGAATTGTCTGAAGAAATCAAGATCTATCAAAAAATTATTGGTAAATCCGATTTCAATGCCCATATCGCACCACACTCTTTAGAGATTGCATCAATGTTTGCCATTCTCACCCGATTAAAGCCTACCAATAAGTGCGATTTATTGACTAAACTGAAATTATATAATGGTGATGAAGTGACTGAAAATGGTCAGTCGAAGCGTATCAATGTAATGGAATTGAAAGAAGAGGTAGAGGATGAAGGAATGAGTGGTATTTCTACTCGTTTCATCATGAAATCTCTTGATAACGCATTATCTGATACTGAAACGAATACCATTCACCCAATTGCTGTTTTAGACGCACTCCAAAACAAGTTGAAAGAGGAACCAATGCCTGGTGATATCAAAGATCATTACATGCATATTCTGAAAGATATTTTGTACAAAGAATATCTCAAAATGCTTGAAGGTGATATCACTAAAGCTTTTGTTCACGCTTACGACGAGCAGGCGGAATCATTATTCCAAAATTATTTAGATCACGTTGAAGCTTATGTCTTAAAACGTAAAGTGACAGGAACGAATAATGAGGAAATGGATCCGGATATCAAATTCTTGGAGTCGATTGAACAACAAATCGGAATTTCTGGTACTGCTGCCGATGGTTTCAGACAAGATGTAATGAGTTATGTGACACATATTCTGCGTAGAAACGGACAGCTACATTATACCAGTTATGAACCATTGAAAGAGGCTATTGAGAAGAAATTAATGGCTTCCGTTAAGGATATCACTCGTATCATCTTGAAAGCTAAAACAAGAGATAATTCACAGAAAAAGAAATACAATGCAATGGTAACCCAAATGATTTCTATGGGTTACAATGAAGAAAGCGTTGAAGCTGTCTTAGGATTTGCTTCAAACAACCTATGGAAAGATTAGCAGCATTAAATAGGTTGTCGAGACAGGGCCTATAGTGCCTTGTCTCTTTCTTATCATAAAAAAATAACACATGGCTATATTTAAAGAATTTAGTAAACAGAAAAGAGACCGTTCTGCTGCCGACCGTCAACGCCATAAAGAATTAGTTAAAGAAAAAATCAAAAAAGGTATTTCAGACGTCATCGCTAATGAATCCATTATTGGTCAGGACAAAGACAAAAAGATTAAAGTTCCCATTCGTGGAATCAAAGAGTTTCGATTTGTCTATGGCAATAATAAAGGAAAAGGTGCAGCGACAGGTACCGGTAAAGAACAAAAAGGTCAAGTAATACAGGATCAACGTGGTCAACCCCAAAAGGGACAAGGCAAAGGGGAAGCAGGCAGTGATCCGGGAGAAGATATTTACGAAACTGAAATCACTTTGGAAGAAGCTATTCAGTTAATGTTTGAAGATCTTGAACTTCCTGATATGGATCAGAAGAAATATTTTCAGACAGATACTGAAGTGATGCGAAAACTTTTAGGTTATCAGAAAAAAGGCATCCGTGCCCGATTATCTAAAAGAAAAACAATGATGAATCGTATCAAAAGGATGAAGGCAAAAGGTTTAGACAGTGCCGCATTATCCGATACGAATGAGTCATTCCCTTTCCATAATGATGATTTAGTATATCGCAGATTGCAAGTGGATACAGAAGAACATTCTAATGCGGTGGTTTTATGTTTGATGGATACCTCAGGCTCCATGGATCAAACGAAAAAATACTTGGCAAGAAGCTTCTATTTCATGTTATATACTTTTCTTCAGACAAGGTACGAAAACACAGAAATCCTCTTTATAGCCCACCACACAGAGGCTAAAGAGGTGACAGAAGACGAATTCTTCCATAAAGGAGAATCGGGTGGTACTATCATTTCTTCGGCTTATATCAAAGCCTTAGAAATTATTGAAGAGCGTTACAACCCTATGCTTTGGAACATCTATGCTTTCCATTGTTCGGACGGAGATAACTTCACATCAGACAATAAAAAAGCAATAGAACATGCCGAAAAGTTGAGTCAGGTTTGTAATCTATTTGGTTATGGTGAGATCAAACCAGATATCGGTTTCTCTTGGTCGACCATGCTGGATGAATACAAAAAGATTGAAGAAGAAAATTTTGTTTCTCTTCGCATGCGGACCAAAGAGTCTGTATGGCCTGCACTAAAGAAGTTTTTAACGAAAGATAAAAGCAATACACTTATGGATTAGTCCTAAGTGTATTGATATCAATAATTAAACATTTTGTGATGGATTGGGTATTAAAAGATTTAGCAGAATGGAACGATAAAATTGAAGAAATTGCACAAGACTTGGGTTTGGATTATTATCCACAAGAATTCGAAGTCTGCGATTACCATGATATGTTAGGGTATCAATCGTATGTAGGTATGCCTTCTCGATATCCACACTGGAGTTTTGGAAAATCTTTCGAAAAGCAAAACACCATGTACAAATTAGGTATGGGTGGTTTAGCTTACGAAATGGTGATTAACTCCAATCCTTGCTTGGCTTATCTAATGATTGATAACCCACTAGCCATGCAAATTTTGGTAATGGCCCATGTTTATGGTCATAATGATTTCTTCAAAAACAACATCAACTTCTCTCATACGAGGGCAGAATTTGCCTTGGAAACATTTAAACTTAATGCTGAGAGAATTCGCTCTTATGTAGAAACTCCTAGTATCGGGTATCAAGGAGTAGAAAAAATACTTGATGCTGCCCATGCTATTAGTTTCCATGTGGATAGAAATCAAAGAATTGTCCGATTATCTGAGGATCAACAAAGACAACAGTATTTTCATCACCTAAATAAAGAAAAGGAGAATTGGGATGATTTAAAAAATGAAGAAAAAGAAGATGATTTCATTCCGGCTTTATCCGAAGATCTTTTACTGTTTATTCTAGAGAATAGTCGCTTCCTTCAAAGTTGGGAAAAAGACATTCTTAGAATCGTAAGAGAAGAAACACTTTATTTCCTTCCACAGATGGAAACAAAAATTATGAATGAAGGATGGGCTAGTTTTTGGCATTACACCATTTTACATAAGCTGAACCTCCCTCCTGCGATGCATGTTGACTTTATCCGTTCCCATAATCAAGTAATAAGACCACATGTGGGAGGTTTAAATCCTTATCATATTGGTTTTCATTTGATGCAACATTTGGCTGGTACGAAGAACTCATTTGAAGAAGGTATCAATCCTCAAATTTTTGATATTAGAACAATAGATAGAGATTCATCATTCTTAAGAAGATTCCTTACTCAGGATCTCATGGAAGAACTCGGTCTTTTTGAATATGAACAAAATAACGGAAAAGTATCTGTTTCGAATGTATCTAATGACTTTAAAGGGTGGAAAGAAGTGAGAGATACTTTGATTAAGCAAGTGGGTACAGGAAGTATTCCGATTATTAAAGTAAAAGGAGTTTCTCCACTTTCCAACGCCTTATTATTGGTTCATGAATTTGACGGCAGAGAATTAGAACTTGGATATGTAAGTAAAACCATGGAACATATCTCTACCTTATGGTCTCAATTCCCTGTACATTTGGAAACACAAGTCGAAAATCAAGAAGTGACTTGTATCTACGAAAAAGGGAACTTTAGAGTAGAGAGTAACTCCGAAGAAAAAGAAAGTGCCTAAAGAAATTTTTAAATACGACCGCTTTTAGATTCATTTACTTGAGCATATTTGATAAATAAATACGTCAAATATGCTCTTATTTTATACATTAACGTTTTCGTCATCAAAAAATATGAGTTAAGTCATAAAAAAATCGTTCTTTTGCAGTTCGAACAAATAAAATAGTTTTGGGGATTTTTAGAAATATGTCGCGCAAAGACACAGGAGAGAAAAAAGCAGCACGTTTAGATAAGAAGGGAATAAAAAAACTAAGAAGCATCTTTAGGTTTATGCTTCCTTACAAAGGAACATTTACTGTAGGTATTATTAGTTTATTTTTTTCAAGTACAGTTCTACTGGCATTGCCTCGTTTAACAGGTGAACTTCTTGATACTGCTTTAGGGAATAGTACAATACCTTATTTAGAAAATCTAACACAAGTAGGGTTAGCATTAATGGCTGTACTTGTACTTCAAAGTATTTTTTCTTTCGCTAGAGTTTATTTCTTCGCGATTGTAAACGAAAATGCAATGGCTGATTTGAGAAGAGCTTTATATGAGAAATTCATGTCTCTTCCAATGTCCTTTTATGATAAAAATAGATCTGGAGAACTTTTCAGTAGAATTACATCTGATGTAGCCGTATTACAAGATACGTTTTCTACTACTTTAGCAGAATTATTTCGTCAGGTAGCAACATTAGTTTTGGGTATCATCATATTATTTACATTGAACTTTAAGTTGACAATGTTTATGATGTTGACTTTTCCTATTCTAATTATTGCTGCAATTATCTTTGGTAAATTCATTAGAAAATTATCAAAAGGAACACAAGATGCTTTAGCAGATACTAATATTATTGTTGAAGAAACGCTTCAGTCAATTGCTACTGTAAAGACATTCGCAAACGAGCATTTTGAAGTTACAAGATATGCTAACAATTTATTTAATGTAATTAAAATTGCTTTAAAGGCTGCAACATATAAAGGAGCTTTTATTTCATTCATCATTACTGTATTAATGGGTGGAATTATTGGTGTTCTTTGGTACGGCACATACATGGTTTCAACAGAAGAAATCACTGTAGGTAACCTAATTTCGTTTGTGTTGTATACCATGTTTATCGGAGGTTCTATCGGCGGATTAGGTGATATCTATGGTAACATCCAAAAAGCTGTTGGCGCTACAGACCGTGTGGAAGAAATCTTAAATGCTGAATCAGAACATCAAATTGATAAAGAAAACGTTCCTAGATTACAAGGAAACATTTCATTCAAAAATGTAATTTTCTCTTACCCTACCCGTAAGGAAATTGAAGTATTGAAAGGTGTTGATCTAGAAATCAATCAAGGAGAAAGAGTTGCACTTGTAGGTAAATCAGGTGGTGGTAAATCTACAATCGCTCAGCTTTTACAACGTTTCTATGCTATTGACTCAGGTGATATTTTAATCGATGGTAAATCAACTCAAGATTACAACTTGATTGGTTACCGTAAACATGTAGGGGTAGTACCTCAAGAAGTACTTTTATTTGGTGGAAGCATTGAAGAGAACATCAAATATGGTAATCCTGAAGCTTCAAAAGAAGAAGTGATAGACGCCGCTAGAAAAGCCAATGCATTAGAATTTATCGAATCGTTCCCAGAAGGATTTGATACACTTGTTGGTGAAAGAGGTGTAAAACTATCAGGTGGCCAACGTCAGCGTATTGCAATTGCAAGAGCTATTTTAAAAGACCCTGCCATCCTAATTCTAGATGAAGCGACTTCTGCTTTGGATATCGAATCGGAAAAATTAGTACAAGATGCTTTAGAAACTCTGATGGAAGGTAGAACAAGCTTAATTATCGCTCACCGTCTATCTACTATTAGAAATGCTGATAAAATTGCGGTTTTAGAAAGTGGTAAAATCAAAGAAATTGGTAAGCATGATGAGTTAATGCAAAATGAATCAGGTGCTTACAATAAATTGATTCAACTTCAAGAGTTCTAATCAAGCTAAAACTCATAAATCAAAAAAGGATGAAAATTACTATAAGGTGTTTTCATCCTTTTTTTTATACTCTTAAAAAAGTGGAAAAGTAGCATAAAGAGATCGTTTTTTACTTGTTAAATCTACAAGTAATCGATATGTTTGTTTACGATTTAAGTGGATAACACAACTACTATAATCAGAAAAACACATTTTTTAGTTGAGATGATTCTCTTCTTTGAAGCTCAACACCAAATAAAACAATAAACACAAGCAAAATGGACAGTTACGCCCCAAAAAAAGGTACTTTTACATTCACCATGATCAAGCCAGGTGAAGAAAACCAAGAAAATATCGGTGAAATCCTAACAATGATTACTGAAGCTGGATTCCGTATCCAAGCAATGAAGATGATCAGATTAAGAACAAAACAAGCAGAGATTTTCTACCGTCACCTTTCAGATAAACCATTCTTTGGTGATGTGGTAAAATATATGACTTCTGGTCCTGTTGTAGCAGCTGTCCTTGAAAAAGATAACGCAGTTGTAGATTATAGAAAATTAATCGGTGCTACTAATCCTGAAGAAGCTAAGGAAGGAACTATTCGTAAGCGTTTTGCTAAATCTACAGATAGAAACGTGGTTCACGGTTCTGACTCTGATGATAACGCAGCTGCTGAAGCATCATTCTTCTTCTCAATGGCTGACAGATATAACAAGACGGGACACTGTTTCTTTGGATGGGGACAAGAGTAGGTTTTTAGGTAGCAGGTAGCAGGTAGCAGGTAGCAATTTGTTATTTAGTGCTTTTGCCTAGAAGAAAAAAGGCTGATGAGTTTTGAGATTCATCAGCCTTTTTGTGTTTATATTATTAAAGAATCTTAGTTTGTCACATTCCTTCCTTGCGATTCTGTACTTAAAGTAGCCCAAATATGAGCAGGAATTGTAAACGTTGCTTCTGTTCCTGCAGGATTACTTTGTACGTCAAGATCTACCAAAACTGAGCCTGAACCTGAACCCCACCAAGTAATATCTCCATCGTCTAATTGATTACGATAAAGATAAATATCTTCCAACTTGCTATTATTCGATAAATCAATTGTCTGAATCCCTCCTCCATTTGACCAAGCACTACCTGAGTTGGTATGACGTACTCTTAGTACTTTTAATTCAGTATTGTTAGATAGGTTCAAATTATCAATTTTACCTTGCTCAGCTATAAAATATTCCAAATTTGTAAGAGAAGATAAATCCACTGTAGAAAGATTTGTTTTATCCATTGCTAAGGAATCCAAACTAGATGGTAAAGTTAGTGTCGTTATCGCACTAAATCCTGATGCAGTATTAATATTCAGAGCAGTTAATGATGTTGCCCAACTTAAATTTAGAGTAACAATATCATTATCGTTTAAATACAGCCTTTGCACATTCGAATAGTTACTTAATTCGGAGACATCGACTAAAGAACTAGTACCTAAATCAAGAAGTAAGACTTGTTCCGCTTCGCTTGGTATAACATATATTTTGGTAACACCTCCATCCAAACCAGAAGATGCATAACCACCAGCTAATAATGCTGCTCCCAAAGCTGTATCATTAATAATAACTGCTCCTGGAGGAATTCCACCCGATACTTCTTCCTGAATATTTCTGGCTTTAGAATCATCATCTAATGTGGCATATATATCAGATGGAATAGTAAATGTAAATTCACCACCCTCAGTTGGATTACTTCTTAAATCTAAAGATGTTAATGCTGAACCAGATGACCACCAAGTAATGCCGCTATCGTCAACAATTCCGTTTCTGAAAATATTGATTGTTTCTAAGCTACTATTGTTTGAAAAATCAATTGATGTTAGACCATTTCCTGATTCCCAATCTGTTTTATCATGTCGAATATTAATGTAAACTAAATTCGTAGAAGCGGATACATTTAAACTATTAATATATCCCGACTCAGCATGGAAATAAGTTAGTGCAGTAGCTGAAGAAAGATCTACAGTTCTTAAACCTGTTTTACGAATACTTAAACTATCAATGCTACTACTCAATATCAAGTTTTCCATAACACTAACACCGGAAGTATTATGGTCTGCATTTAAATAGGTCAAATTAGTATTAGAAGACACGTCTAATGTGTCCAAACTATTGTCAGAAATATCTAATCTTTCTAGGGCAGTAAAATATGATAATTCACTTGTCTTGATAATTCCATTATCCGAAACATCCAAAAACGTAATCATATTCACGCTATCGGGGATAATATAGTACTCGCCCGTAGAGATAGGCCCTCCACCATAGCCTTGTTCCTTCAATGCTCTACCAAAGTTATCATCTTGCACAACAATGGCTCCATCAGGAAGTTCTACTGATGGTTCTTGTCTAGCTACTCCTTCTCTAACTGATAATTGATCATAAATCAAAGAATCAATGGTAATTGGTGTTCCAGTATTATCAGGTACTCTGATTTCATCTAAGGCTGTATTTTGAGAAACATCTAGTTCATTCAATAAATGATTTTCCAATTCCAGAACAACAAGCTTTGTATTTTTAGTCAAGTTAATTGATGAAATTTTTGAGCTTGCTGGAGCAGAACTACTATTCGATCCTTGATACTCTAACTGTTCAAGGTTGATCAAAGAATCTATTTTTAGGGTATCTAGCCAATTAAAGTTCATGTAGATCTCTCTTAGGTTGGTATTGTTTGAGAAATCCAATGAAGTAAATTCATTCGATGTCAATCGGAAAGTTTCTAAACCTGTAAAGTATTTTAACTCCTCAAAAGCGGTCAGTTTTATAGGCGATAAAATATCTCCATTAGCCGCAGAACTGTTTTTGGCAATGTCTAAGTCTTTCACTCTCGCCACTTCATTTGGAATGATGTAATAGACCGTATCTGTACCATTCACTTCCCTGTGACCATAATTTAAGGCGTATAAATCAAATCCAAGTACAGGATTATCGTAAAGGTAAATCTTCTGACCTCCATCGGAGTTATTATCTTCCCCTACCTGACTTTTACATCCCCATATACTTAAACTGATAAAGGTGATGATGATATATTTTAAATTCTTTTTCATTGTACTCACCATTAAATTAGAAGATGACTTGTGCAACGAACTTCACTTCCACTCTATCGTTGCTATTGTTAGAATTGTCTACCGGGTTTACCATGTCTTTTCCATCGATAAACGAACCCATGGCCTGTAATTTCAACGCATCCCTTTTGATATACTTCGATACACCAAATGTGTACCAATCTTCCTTTTGTAAGAGGCTGGCCGAATACTCTTCGTATTCCGGTAAAAGACTAGAATATCTAGCAGATACTCCCCATCCTGTTTCGAATAAATAACCCAATTGAGTATTAAAAGCTGAGCCCAAAATATATTTAGAACTCACCTCCTCTCCAGTAAATCGAATTACCGCTTGAGGTGAAGAATAGATGTCCTTATTTGATCTTGCAAAGGCATTTACATAATCTGCAGAAAAAGAAATACCATTGTATTTCAGTAATAGATCCACATAAAACTTACCATAGTTAGGATACTTTTCTTTTCCGGCTTCATCATATAATATAAACTCTCCGTGCCCATCTCCTGTTCTATGAGATGCTCCAACATTATAACTAAATGTTCCTGCAACGGATAGTTTTACCGATTCTTCCCTTTCAAAATCAGCAAAGTAAAGCTGACCGTCTTTTCCAGAGAATTCTCCTAATGGAAGAACTTCTACACGACCTCCGTATTTAAAACCTCCTTTATCTACATCTATGGAGTTGTTACCAAAAGAGTTCATTCCATCTCCAGAGGTTATGGCTACGGATGGATTGATCACTACGCTTCCAACATCAAATGATGATTCGAAGAACAAACCAAACTCACGACCATTGGTAGCGAAAGTATTGGATAAAGCACTTCTGTCAACCATCGATAAACGAGATTCATTAATTGCATATTCTCTTCCGTTGGTGAAGGTTAATTTCTGACCAAAAGACAACTTCATTCGATCATTAAAATGATAAGCAGCCCATGCTTCATATAGAGTAAATGAATTCACAAAATCAGCCTCAATAAAGAAACTCACCTTTTCCTGAACTGCGACTCCTTCTAGATTAATACGGGCTGCATTGATAAATAAAGCATTCGTTGCTGTAGAATCCATGTTCGGTAAATCGTAGGTGTAAGAGGGCCTCAACATGCCACTAATTTTAAAGGAATAATCGCCTTGATTCATATTGAGGTTCAATCCGTTTCCTAAAACAAAAGTAGAGGTATTTGTATTTTCCAAAAGATCGACATCATCGGTCTGATCCTGATCAATTTCCTGAGCAAATAATATGGTAGGTAACAACCACATTAATGCGAAGAATCCTATGTTTTTAAAATTTTTCATTGTTGTCACTATCTATATTTTTTGCTTTTTGATATATCTATAAACAGGTAATTCACTTCCTTCTTTAAAATCACCATCGATGACCCTGAAGGTGAAAAATGAATTATCATTTTCAGGTTCCAAAGCAGAAACTACCACATTAGAAGTGGATTGATCCATGTAAACAATGAACGATCCTTTGGGAATCACCTTAGACTCTTTCACCGTTTTAGCTTTGGTTTTCCTTAAATAAATCTTCTCCCAAACAGCCACAGAAACATGGGTCGATTTTACCTGATAGGCTTCTACATCAATTGTTTTTTGCTGATTGAGTTGAATCACTTCTACTCCCAAAGTCTTCAACTTTTCAACAGCCACTGTCTCCGTAGGCATCAAGATATAAGCATAAGGTCTTACCCGAGTTTTTGATGCCTTCATCTGCAAACCGTCCGTCATGACCACCTCTATTTCTTTTTTAGATTCGGTTGCCAGATCAATACAAGTGTATTTCGTTTTTATCACTTTCTTGTCTTGCTTAATAACTGCCTCCTCTTCTTGTGAAATAGTCGATTTATCCGCTTTAGCGATCGCAGCACGAATTTGATCTCCATTTTCATAGGCTGTTTTCAAATACGACATCCCTGCCAAATAAGTGGTTTCCACTCTACGTTTAAAAGAGATCCTTTTCAAATTGACCCCTCTAATTTCCATCAATACAGAAAGACAATTACTTAATGCGTAATTGGTAGAAGTGGAACGTGGGCTAGAACCTCCTTGATTAAAATGAATATGTCCATTTTTCATTTTTGTTGATGAATAATCAGAGACATTTCTATCATTGGCTATTAAAGCCTCTTTCGCATTTTTCACTAGCAGATCTTTGGTTACTTCTCGAATTGTTGAATTCACATTAAGGTTATTCGAATACAAGAAAAAAGCATCGTAATACGTCGTTATTCCTTTTTCTCCAAAGTGATTAAAATGTGCTCGGTAGGGATTGTACTCATGAAAATCAATGGCTACTTGTGGACCAAATTCAGAAAAAGCCGTTCTGATATGGTTGGTTTCTGGAGCGGCTAGCTTGATAAAATCACGATTTAAATCCAAACCATTAGCAGAAACTCGTATCATGTTATTATAACCATCGGCATTGGCCATAGGCAAAACAGTGATGTCTAATTTATCCAACAAGTATTCGTATTGAGGATCCTTCAATAAACTGTAAAGAATAAACATGACACCTTCAGAACTTGCAGGTTCATTGCCATGCAATCCTCCTTGAAGCCAAACTTTTATTTTCTCTGATGATGATGGTTTATTGATATGCACTCTGATAATCTCTTTACCTCTTTGAGATTCTCCTATCCCATCGATCTTTACATATTCTTTCCCCTCAGCTATTTGATGTACAAACCTTACCATTTCTTTGTACTTGGTAAAGCCTTTCCATTCTGCTTTCTGAAAAGCTGGAGTTGGTATATCTATGGTTGCATCAGGGAAGAACTTCTCCTCCATTTTTCTGGTCTGCCCAAGACTATTGTAAACAGTCAGTAGGGAAGAAATCGCTATAATTATAATTTTCTTCATGATATTAACTGTTTAAAAAGATACTTGGAACATTAACCTACCCATCATTTCTGCATCAGCTCCATGTGCCTCTCCATCACTTCCTTTAGTACCTTCCAATGCATTCACGTAGGTCATTGATAATTGTACCTTGGCGGCATCTTTAAAGAGAAACTTAGAGAATCCGAGAGTATAATATTTATCTCGGTTATAGAACTGCTCGTTATTAAGGAAAGAGTTATTATCTGGATCGAGATAAGTAAACCGGCCATCGATGGAATACCCAGCTTTAAATAAATACCCAGCTTGAATATTATAACCACGACCCACCATCATTCTTCCGGCAATGTAATCGACGATGGTTGCATTGTTTAAACCATCTTCCGATCGAAGATTTGCTGTTGTACCATTCGATCTTACTCTATAAAATATCTCTGGTGAATTCACTCTAGCATAGGCCCAATTGAATTCTCCCAAAACTGTCCATCCTTGATATTTAAACATAAAATCAGCTCCTAACTTACCATAATCAGGTAGCGTTTCTGTCTGCTGATCACTTCCTAAATACACTAAATCTCCCCCTTTTCTACCACGACGGCTACTAATTCCAACGTTATAAGAATAAGCAACTCCAAAGATCAGCTTAGGAGTTAATTGTCTTGCGTGATCTACCTCAGAGTATTCACCCATTGATCGGAATAACCCAAAAGGAAGAAAATCGATTCGGCCTCCGTACTTTAAACCTCCATAGTTTCTAAAGTTATTCTGACCTTCACCAGATGCGATCATTGCACCGGGCTTCACCCACCAACTTCCTACTTGATAACGCCCTTCGATAAAAAGACCAAAATCTCTAACTGCCGCAAATGCAGAAGTCACTCTCGATCGCTCTACAAACTGAAGTGCATCAGAAGATATTCTCATCTCCCTATTGTCTGTCATTGTCGAACGTTGACCGAATGTGAATTTTAAATTCTTATTGAGGTGATAAGTGATAAATGCATCCAAGAGTGTTCCTGAATAAAGATCATCTCCATCTTCATTATTTGGAACCGCAAAGTCCGTTCTTATACGGTAACTGAATTTCTCTTTGGCCAATTTACCTTCGATATCCAAACGAGCACGACGAACACGAAAACGCGATTCCATATCGTCCCAATTACTCGTGGTTCGGAACTCAGCAGTAGATTGTACGTAACTTCTGATTTTCATAAAATACGCTCCGCCTTTTCCTTGGAAGCGTAATCCCCTCCCTAATTCATAATCTTGTATATGGAAAGGAGGATCAGAAGAAGCTTCCTCTTGAGCATAAAGCGAATGCCCCATACTACTCAAAGCCAGAATACTGATTAAGGTGATAATAGTCTTTCTCATTAGAAGACGGTTTTTAGGACAAACATGGAAACAAGACCTGTTATTAAAGGGATCAAGTTTCGTTTAGCGAGATCAAAAGATGATATACCAGCAAGGTCTGAGGTAGCAATGATAACACCCGCAATAGGTGATGTAGCACGCCCCATACTAGAGGCCAATTGCATGGATAGGATCATCCCGATTTTATCACCTCCAAGTTGAGCAGCAATGTTTGGTACCAACGGACCAAAGGAGAAAAAAGAAGCGTTACCACTTCCCATCAACATAGAAGCGAAGAAGATCATGACAGTCATTAGGATTGTTACTCCGAAAAAGCTTAGTCCAAGACTTTGAGAAGCCGAAACCAAGTGATCGATAAAACCTAATGAAATTAGACCTTTGGAGAACATTTGGGCACAAACGATTAATGTTACCACGCTGGCAAACACTTTACCCATACCTTCCCAGAATATTTTCATAGAACCCAATACGTTTTTCACATCTCTTTTACGAACCACTTCGAAGATCATTCCTGTCACTGTACAGATCAACATGGCCGTGGTAGTATCTAATGTTATTGGAGGATCAAATAGCTCAAATGTAGGTGTGAATATCATTAAGAGTACCAAGGGCATAACGGGTAAGAAAGCGTAGTACAATGGTGCATCTACAGTAAACTCATCTGCATCATCCAATGGCACTTCATCTTGTAAACCTTGCTTCTTATCGTAATATCTATTCACGAAGTAATAAGTAATCATCAATACCACAGTTAAAGGAACAGTCAGTGGTAATTGATGTTGAAGGAAGTATTGCACCGCTTCTAAACCTACTTGATGAGACGCTTGTGCTGTGTTTGCAGAGGCGGGTCCCATATCGAAAACTGTGCAAGCCGTAATTACCGATACAGCAGATACTTTACTTATTCCCAATCGTACCAACACTGGATATATAGAAGCCATTAAAAGCAGTCCTAATCCGGTAGCGGAAGGTGTACACATAAACAAAAATTGTCCGATGGGTATCACACAAACAGCGGCTAGGTAAGGAAATTTCCGCATATATTTTAGCGGTTTTGTACTCACATAAACCAAAGCATCTGATGCTCCAATATGTCTCATGTAAGCCACAAATCCACCGATGGTCATAATCATAAGACCTACCTTAGCTCCCTTGTCAGCCAAAACTTCTTTTATCATGGCAAAGAGATCGAAGAAGGCTAATCCCGTACTTTTATTCATTTCTGGAAGTCCTAATCCCATAAAGAGGGCGACGACCATCATTAACAAACCGCTACTTAACAAGACGGCCTGAGGGTTATATTTATTGGTAAGTAAATACGCTACAGTAGCGATAACTACCAAAGTAACAATGACACTAATGATTGTCATATTATTTATTTATTGAAGAGTGAAGTATTATTTAAATATTATTCGAAAGCCAATTCATAAATTCCACAGACCTATAAATGCCAGCAGCATTATGGTCTATTCCTTTCACTTCGAATAAGTTGTGATTATTTCCTGGGTATTGATCATCATAAAATCTTTGCATATACAAAGCCCTTTTATGTCGGCTATTTTCTGATGTATTCGTAATGGATGATCCTCCCCCCTGCCAATTGGCCGAACAACTTTCATCCGAGTTATCCAAATCCTCCGTACCGGTAGCATACGTCACTAATCGTTTGATGTCGTTATTGACGATCTCTGTCGAATCTAAATCAGAACGATAATCTGTAAACGATTGAATGTTTGATAACCCGTAATGGTAATTGTTATATTCCGGACAATCTGATGCAACTGGAGTGATGAATCCCTCATCAGCATCAGAATAACGCTGATTGTTGATGTACAAATAAGAAGAAGGGTTACTGACCATATACTTAAAGGTGATATCGGCATACTGTTCTTCTAAATTGTTCAAAGCGGCATAACGTTGAGAAAACTGTCCTCCTGCTGAATGTCCTGATAATAAAACGGTTTTGAGGTTGGGAAATTTTCCATCAAGAACATACTCTTTTAAGAATTGCTCATACAACAAAAAGGAACTTTGACCGTCATCAGAATTCTGACCGATACGCCAAACAGCTCCTGTCCACTTAATGTTGTTATCAGCAGAATTGTTACTGAAAAAAGGAGCCACGACCAATGTTCTACTAATTGCCCCAACATCATACACAGAATTGAACATGCTTTGAAACTGATTCTGATAATCGTAGCCTAAACCATGTACTACAACAGTTACAGAAGTAACTTGACTAATAGGTGTTGAGTCATTTAAATCGATCGAAGTGAAGAAAGTAGTCGTTCTATTAAACTGATCTCCATCTAGTTTTACCTTAGTATACGTTTCCAAAGTGGTTCCATCAGATACTACGTAGGATGGAGGAACTTCAGGTTCATATTGACAGGATGTAAATGCTAGAGAAATAGTGAATAGAAAGTAAGTAAATTCATATTTAATTTTCATGATAATTCATGCAATGGGCTTTTTATTTAATTTATTGGGTATAATTCTATTTTTCCTAGCTCCTAAAATAGTGTATTTTTGGTATTTTTCACATTATCAGCTTTATAATATTTGATTTTCTTTAATAATGTTAAATGATTAAATTGTAGAAACAGCTTAAATAATGACCATCAACACTAAATATTGACTTTAAATGGAAGATGTATTTGCTCAACGACCCAAAAAGACTGGCCAAGGCTATATTGAAAGAGAAGGAGAAAGAATATTTTACGAAAGTACCGGAGAAGGAGAAGCTATAGTCTTTGGTCATGGACTCGGTGGTAGTCATGCTATCTTTTTCCAACAAGTACCCGAATTGGCTAAATCATATAGAGTTATCACCTTCGATCAAAGAGGCTTTGGTAATTCAAGTAATCATAATGAAATGCATTCACCCCATGCAGCTGCAGAAGATATGAAAGCTATTTTAGACCACCTTGGAGTTGCAAAAGCACATTTAGTAGGGCAATCTATGGGAGGTTGGTGTATGCTTGATTTTGGAATGAATTACCCTGATAGAACACTTAGTATTGTTTTTAGTAACTCCCTTGCGGGTATATATCAAGAGGATATCAAACACTTTTATGATATCCCAGCCCCTAGACCTCCTGTGACTTCCCTTCCTTTAGGAAAACATTTCGGATTAGCTGATACTTTCTATGAACGAAAGCCTGAAATCGCTTTTCTATATCTACAAATTGGTACAATGTGTCCTAAACCACCTGCCAATATGAGGAACTTAATTCGAGAAACATTCTTTACGGTAGATCAGGTAAACGAATTGAATAAAAAAGTACCCATGCTTTTTATTACAGGTTCAGAAGACATAACTTTCCCTCCTCAGCAAATTGAGAAATTACATCAGTTGATTACTGCATCGAAGTTTAAAGTATTTCAGGGAACAGCACATTCTCCTTATTATGAATTGCCAGAAGAATACAATGAAGTAATTAAGCAGTTTTGTCAATAGTATAATTCTTGGTTAAGGATAAAAAACGAAACCTATTGAATCAAATGTTTTTATACAATTTCAAGAAGTTCTTTTCTTATTATAGTAAGAATACAATTTCACTAAGAAAATAACTCCTGCAATGTTATATTGATTGATGCATCTCAATTTGTAACTCAAGTATTATCAACAGCTATTCAAAAAATGGTGAATTCGATTACTAAAAAATTTATAAGACCTAACCTTATCTACAAAAATGATCAAAGAGTAGATTTAACCTTTGCTATTTTCGATTTAAAAAGTCATCAACTTATTGATGGAAGTGAAAAATTTAAATCTTTATTTCAATACAAAGAAGATGACAATGTCCATCTTAATGACCTTTTTTTAGATGAAAAATATCAACCACTATCAGTAGATTTTTTCATCGAAAAGGTAAACCTAAATGTACGTGCCTATACAAAAAGTGAAAACGGGCATTATCATAAATTGATTTTCAATTCAAAGTGTTCTGAGACAAAAATCCATATTTCATTTGTTCTTTAATATTTAGTATTAAATCCAAAAACACACATATTATTGATGTTCACTCTTTTATAACAAATAAAAGATGCAATAAGTCATGCCTAAATTAAAACCGGAATGACATAACACTGCTCCCCAAATAGATTGGATCTTCATTTTATAATAGAAAAATAAACGGCTAACAACGTACATTCCTGCTACCCAAAGTAAGCAAGGGAGTAAATAAAAATCCCATTGATTATTGATAAACACTAGACCAAAGTGAGAAATATGGGTAATCGCAAAGGCAAGGCTATCAATCATAGATGCTTTTTGATCTCCTAATGAAGCCGCAAAACTCTCGTGTATCAACCCTCTAAATAAAAACTCTTCTCCAATAGGACTAAATATCATTCCCGTTATTGCCATTATAAAAAACATAATAAGCTTCTGATCTGCAGGCATCCCCTCTTGAATATTATACGACTTACCTATGTAGACATACCAATTTTGGTAGCTATCACTATAAAGTAAAATACCAACAACATACAATAAAAGACTAAATGAAACACCAATTATTAAAGCCAGCATCAACCAATTATAATTTTGAGGAAGTTGTAGACCAATATGTTTCCTTCCAGCTTTATTTAAAAATAAAAATGGAGTGATCGCGTAGATAGTCATCACTAAACCAATAAATTGATAGCTTGAAGTTTGATTAGCGTGTAATACCAAAAGGAATCTTGGAAAACAGAAAATACCAATAAGTATGCAACCTGTTTTAACATCAAATGATAGCTTTTTCTGCCAAAATGAATGTAATAGTTCTTGCATAGTTTAATTTTATAATTTAATAGTTTGTTTTTGCATACTTCAGAAATCGTAAATATATTATATTTTTCTCCATTCAAATTATCAACTGATAGACAACCCTAGTAAATTGCGAACCTATTTATTATCAGTTATGGAAGAAAGAATAAGGAAAACAATCACTAGACAATTTAAGGCCATATTTCCAAATACGCTAAACGCAAACAACACTTTATTTGGTGGAGAAGCGATGAAGTGGATGGACGAAGTGGCTTATATTACTGCTACACGATTTACTAGACAAAAAATGTTTACGCTTAAAACAGAAGATGTAAAGTTTCTGAAAGCTGTAACTCCAGATACAATTGTTGAAGTAGTAGGAAAAGTTGAAAAGGCAGATCCTATTAAACTAAGAGTTATACTGGAAATTTATGCTGAAGACATGTACGCTGATACTCGTGAAAAAGTGATGGAAAGCGTCTTCATTTTCGTGGCATTAAACGATAACAATAAGCCTGTAAGAATTGATTACAGTCGTTTTGAAAAAGAAAAAGAAGTGGAATTAGATTTGGCTTTGGAAAATCGAGCGAATTAATCTGACCCTTTAGATAAATCAAAAAGTCATTCACATATAAAAGTGTGAATGACTTTTTTTTGTTACTTCTCTATTGTATTGTATTCCAACATTATCTTTCTGACAAAAGTACCTGAAGGAGTTAATTCCTTCCATCCTCCTTTATTTGATGCTCCCGGTAATAATGCCGATGCACCCTCCGCTTTATCATTAATAGACCAATTGCAATGGGAGATATTATTTTGTTTCATCCACTTTATCCATGCATTTGTCTCTTCGTAATCTACTTTGCCATCTCCATTTGCATTTACAGCTCCCCACTCTGTGACAAACAATGCAATTCCTTTCTTTAAAGCCTCATCAGCTTTGTTTCTTAATTTTTGACCATGACTGCCCGCATAAAAATGTAAAGTGTAGGCAATGTTCGATTGATCAATAGGATCCTTTGCTGCATCATCCACATCTTGAGACCAAGTTGGTGTACCCACAATTATGATATTATCAGGATCGTGTTTGCGTATAGCAGAAATAATAGATTCCGCATAGGGCTTAATATCTTTACTCCACGAAACTTGAAGTGGTTCATTATAGATCTCATACAACACATTGGGTAAATGTCCGTATTTCTTCGCCATCTCTTCGAAAAAAGAAGCCGCTTTATCCCAATCCGTCTCGTGTGCATGATGAGAATGCCAATCAATAATCACATACATATCATTCTCGACTGCTGCATTAATGATCAACTCGACTCTTTCTTTATTACTTTTTTCATCTGTAAAATACCCACCTTTATCTTCTATTCCCATTGCTGCCCGAATAATTCTAGCATCCCAATCTTTATTTAACCAACTGACAACTTCTTTAGTGTAATATTTTGCTCCTCCCCAACCATTATTCGACCAAAATAAACTGGCTCCGGCAAAACTGATATTTTCACCATTCTGATTGATAATTTTATTTCCTTCAACTTGTAATAATCCATGACTACTCACCTGTGCTTTAAGTTGAAATGAGAATAAGATAAGTAATACATTTAGGATTCTGAAAGATAAAATTAGGTTGAATTGTTTCATATAACTGATTTAAAAATTAGTCGTTGAAAAAAGTCCTTATCAATGTAAATCAAATGATAAGGACCTTTTAATTGTTTTACATGGCTTGTTTGCCTATTCGAATAGTCATTTGATTTTTTGTTGTAGAATTCGATCCCACAAAAATATCAATTTCTCCCTCTTCAACATCAAATACTCCTTCGTTATCGTAGTATTTAAAATCATCATAAGCTAATTCAAATTGAATCATTTTACTCTCCTTAGGAGCCAATGTCACTTTCTCAAAACGTTTCAACTGTCTTACCGGTCGAGTAATTCTTCCAAAACGATCTCTGATATACAATTGTACTACTTCTGTGGTTTCACGAACTCCAATATTTGTCACCCTTATCTGAACAGTAAGTGTCTGATTTTCCTGCAATGATGCCATTGATGTTGAGTATTTATCATATTTCACTTCGCTGTAAGATAAACCATAACCGAAAGGATATAATGGAGTGTATCCTACATCTAAATAGTGTGATTCATTCCCTAAACTACTTTGCCACGCCCCAACAGGGATATCATCAATTCCTACAAATTTTTCAGGATCAGCCGGACGACCAGTATTCTTATGATTATAGAAATAAGGCAACTGACCCGCTGCTTTTGGCCAACTCACAGGTAATCTTCCAGATGGTTCCGCTTTACCATAAAGGATTTCTTCTAAAGCAGGACCGCCCATTGTTCCAGGGTGCCACATCATTAAAACAGCATCTAATTGATCAACATATTCAGTGATATTGATAGGTCTACCTGCCATGATCACCATAACGACCGGTTTATTTAGCTTCAATAATTTTTGCAGTAATTCCTCTTGTGCTCCTGGCAATTTGATGTTCGCTCTCGAATGTGCTTCTCCAGATAGAATTGCTTCCTCTCCACCTACAAATACAATCACATCCGACTTCTTTGCTGCAGCAACAACTTTATTAAATTGCTTGTTACTCTTATCTCTACTATGGGTTAAGCCCTCTTCAAAAACAGCACTCTCCATCGCTTCTCTTGGCGTAACACTTGGTTCTTCTTCACCATCAAATGCCCAAGTTCCTAGTTGCTCTTTCCCTTTATCTGCAAGCGGACCTGTCAACAATATCTTTTTATTCGCTTTTAAAGGTAAAATACCTTCATTCTTCAATAAAACAGAACTTTCTATAGCCGCATTTTTTGCCAATTGAAGATTTTCTTCAGCATACATTTTTTTCCCTGGGTGATCATTAGGAATGTAAGGTTGATCAAAAAGTCCCAATCGGAATTTGATTCGAAGGATATTCTTCACATAAAAATCAAGTTGACTTTCTGCCACTTTACCTTCTTTAATTAATTCGATGAAATGTTTATCATAAGCTTCAGAAGTCATCTCCATATCCAATCCCGCATTCGCTGATAATTTAGCAGCTTCTTTTTCATTTTCAGCGAAACCATGAGGAATCATCTCGGTAATCGAATTCCAATCAGAAACAACGAACCCATCAAATTGATATTCTCCCCTTAATATATCGGTAAGAATTTTCTTATTTCCTGAAGCAGGCACACCATTGATTTCGTTAAATGACGACATAAACGTTGCAGCATTATTTTCTACAGCCGTTTTGAAGGGTGGTAAATAGGTATTGTACATTTGCTCATTACTAATAATAGCAGTATTGTAATCTCTACCACCTATTGCAGCACCATAACCTAAATAGTGTTTAGCACAAGCAGCCATTTTTGTGGGGTCAGACAAATCATCACCTTGGAATCCATTAATATAGGCAGCACTCATTACTTGGCCCAAGTAAGGATCTTCACCAGGAGATTCTGCAATTCGTCCCCAACGTGAATCTTGACTAATATCCAACATAGGAGCAAAAGTCCATCGAATACCCATTGCACTAGCTTCTAAAGCAGCTACTCGGCTACCTTCTTTAGCCACCTCTGGATTCCAGCTAGCTGCTTGACCTAAGGGAATAGGAAAAAGGGTTTTGAACCCATGAATTACATCTCTCGCAAAAATTAATGGAATACCGTGTTTGCTTTCTTCTACGGCTGCTTTTTGAAGGGTACGGATATCGGCTGTATCCTCAATGTTAAGAAAAGCACCAATTTCTCCGTTTCGAACTTGCTGAATAAGTTCTTTAGACAAACCATCTTTGTCTCTACTACTGCCTCCTCTTAGTGCCAATTGACCTACTTTTTCTTCCAAGGTCATCTGATCTACTATTGCATTAATCTTAGATTCAATCTCGTCCTTATCATTAGCTACTTGTGTACTTGATAAGCCACAGGCAGAAAATAAAAAGGTAATTAATAAATAAGGAAGGAAGTTTCCCGTTGTTGTATTCTTAAAACTCATTTCTAAATTTTATTGTTAGTGAAAATTAATTCATAGAAAAACACGATTCACTTTTGGTGATTCATGAAAGAGTTTTTGAATAAACTACAGGGATTAGCTTAGTTCAAAAGATATGTAAGTAGTAGTTGAACACAAATTAAGGAAAAAAATAAAGTTTTTGAAATCATATCATGATATTCTTTCCAATATCAAACTGTTTAAAAAGTAGTGAAAGAGAAAGCAAATAAAATAAGTCATCTAATAATTTTCAGCTTAACATATCCCACATTAATTGTTGTCTTACAAAATACTTTATCCATTTTTAGGAATATTCAAACAGAAATTTGCATCGTACTAATGTAGCTAATTCACACTGTGTTAATATGATTAAAGATCAAAAAAACCTCTTATTGAAATATTTGAACCATTAAAAAAAGTATCTAATTTCGATGCAGCAAAACGAAAAACTAATAAGAATAACCACAGAAACTTTTAAAATATCACCTGTTATAATGTTTAACTTACTATTACCTTTTACTTCCTTTAAATCAAATAGTACCTACTTCTTAGTACTATAAAAAAATCAGCTTACAGATTAAATCTCATTGTACAAAAGACATAATGATACTAGACTATCATTGATTCTTTCCCAACCTCATCATCTATTCTGTAGTTGATGAGGTTTTATATTTTATTCAAATCTTAATGATTCAATTGGGTCAAGTTTAGAGGCTTTGTTAGCAGGGTAAAATCCAGAAGTTACACCAACAAACACACAGACAATAATGGAAATAAATAACCAAATCCATGGGAAAATAAAACTTTCTGACCCCATAAATGAGGACAGTACATTTCCTATTAACGCACCAATAAATACACCTAAAAATCCACCTAAAAGACAGATAAATATCGCTTCAATAAGGAATTGCTGACGAATAGCATTGGTTGTTGCTCCTAATGATTTTCTAATACCAATTTCCCTAGTTCTTTCTGTTACAGATACCATCATAATATTCATCAAGCCAATTGATGCACCTAATAAGGTAACAATGGCTATCACTAAACCACCCCATCTTAAGTTGGTTGTCATGGCATCAAATTCTGCACTCAAAGAGTCTCTTTTTGTTATTTCAAAAGAATCAGGTTTACCTAATTGGTCTTTTCTAATCACCCTCAAAATACCTCGAGCTTCTGATATCGCATAATCCACCCCTCGAGGGTCTGTGGTACTTACTACTGCTTTATAATAGAGAGTCTGACCTGTCGCAAATTTGTTGGCATTATTTAAAGGGATAAATACTTTTCTATCGGCACTACCTCCACCAATACCACCTTTTTCCTCTACCACTCCTATAACTAGGTATTTCTTGCCTTTAAAACCGATGGTTTTATTGATGGGATCTTCATTTTTTTCAAATAGGTTATCAAAAACTTCTTTGGTAATGATGGCTACATTTTGTCCTTGTAATAGTTCTACCGAAGTGAAAGATCTACCATCTTTCATTTTGTACCCGTTATTTTTTAGGTACATATCATCAATACCTGTCACATTATAATTTGGTGTTGTCTTTTTGGACAATCTTTTGATTTCTAAGGATTGTCCAACTGTCACCTCTAAACTTACTTTGCCTTCTACAGGTAATAACTGTTTGAATTTTTTCATTTCTTGATAAGAAATGACGTTTTTCTTCGCTAATTTCTTACCAAAAGCACCTCGTCTTCTTGTAAGATCAGTTACATCAAAATTATTTACTCCTAGATCAGACATACCAGAGTTAATTGACTCACTTACAGCATCAATAGCTGTCATAATCCCTACTAACGAGGTGATACCGATAGTAATCATTGCTGCCGTTAAGATCGTTCTTAATTTGTTGGCTTTGACTGAAGAGTAAGCTTCGAAGAAGTATGTTAAAAATTGCATTGTTTATGAAAAATATTTCTTCAAATAATCCTATATGTAATTTTAATTTTCTCCATAAATGAAAAATAAATTACATCGTAATAAATTGAAGAATTCTAAGGGTTTTCGATAGAATAACATTAAAAAAACAATTGTATCTTAAAGATAGTTTAAAATATTAAAACGAACGTGTTTTTTAAGCACCTTTCGTTAGATCGACCCAATTAACAAAATTAACCCACACGCACAATAAATGAAGACCATTATCTCTATCTATTTTCTACTTATAACTTCCATTGCGCCTTGCTTAGGAAGTCATTTGTTGGTTCCTATGGACGAACAACAAACGAATCACCTAAAAGCTTATGGTGTCACTTTTTGGGTACTTGGCCAAGAAGTTGAGGCAGAATGGCTACTCAATTACAGAGGTGGAAGCTTTATGTTTAAAAATCAACCTTCTTTTGAACAAGAATTGGTGATTAGAGGTGTTAGTTATGAAGTCATCTCCGATGCTCAAGCTTTACAAATAAAAGAAGAAATAGCACACCCTGAATCGAACATGGATTTAATGCGTTTGGATGCTGTTCCAAAAATTGCAGTTTATTCACCACCGTCTAAGCAACCTTGGGATGATGCCGTAACTTTAGTACTTACCTACGCAGAAATTCCATATGATGTCATTTTCGATGATGAAGTAATGGCCGATTTATTACCTAAATACGATTGGCTTCATTTACATCACGAAGATTTCACCGGGCAATATGGTAAGTTTTATGCTACATATGGTCGAGAAGCGTGGTACATCGAGGCACAAAATCAGTTCGAAGCATCGGCTAAAAAGCATGGGTTTGAGAAAGTGTCGGAGTTGAAAGGGGCTGTGGTTAGAAAAATTAGTGATTTTTGTTTAGGAGGTGGATTCTTATTTGCCATGTGTTCAGCAACAGATACCTACGATATCGCACTAGCTGCACAAGATGTAGATATCTGTGACTACATGTATGATGGCGATGGTGTTGATTCTAATGTTCATGATCGTTTAAACTATGATAAAACGTTTGCATTTAAAGACTTTAAAATAAAACTAGATCCATATCAATACGAGTATTCTGAAATTGATAATCAAGCCTATGAAAGAGGATTAAGAGAAGAGAACGATTTCTTTGAATTATTTACTTTCTCCGCGAAATGGGATCCTGTTCCCACAATGCTAACTCAAAATCATCAGAAACAAGTAAAGGGTTTTATGGGTCAAACTACTGCCTTTAAGAAAAGACTTATCAAAAGCGATGTGATCATCTTAGGAGAATGTGAATCTGTAGATGAGGCAAGATACATTCATGGTACATTTGGAAAAGGTACATGGACGTTTTTTGGAGGACATGATCCAGAAGACTACAGACACTTTGTTGGGGAGGAACCAACCGATCTAAATCTACACCCCAACTCTCCGGGATATCGATTGATTTTGAATAACATATTATTCCCTGCCGCAAAAAAGAAGAAACAAAAAACCTGATTTATTTAAATATTTAAAATTCACTTCAAAAGAGGTGTATCTTCAAAACCTGAGTTTAACTCGGGTTTTGTTATATAATAGCTTTGTTTGTAGTCTCTATAAAATATAATGTTTGGTAATAATTTTGGAATATCATCATAAATCGATTTTATAGTATCATGAAATTAACTCACTCTGAAGAACATCTTCCATAGATAATTTCATTTATATCATTTACACTCTTCAATAATAAAATAGCTTAATAATGTATTCTAGAAGTCAAGGTTTCGAAATTTTAAGTGATGCAAGACATAATAAATCAGTTGCATTCAGTAGGCAAGAACGTGAGCTATTCAATTTGAGGGGTTTACTACCCTACTCTTCAGTCACTCAAGATGTTCAAGTAAAACGTATCATGGATGGTTTAAAACGCAAATCGTCTGATATCGAAAAATATTTATTACTCTCACTTTTACACGATAGAAATGAAAGGCTCTTCTATAGAGTGGTGACAGAATATGTGGAGGAAGTGATGCCTATCATATATACTCCAACAGTTGGTCAAGCTTGTAAAGAATTCTCGAATAACTTTAAAAGAACAAGAGGTTTTTACATTACTCCAGAAGACAAAGGTGAAATAAGAAAAATACTTGACAATTGGCCAGAGGATTATGTAAAAGTCATCGTAGTTACTGATGGTGAACGTATTTTAGGTTTAGGTGATTTAGGTGCAAACGGCATGGGTATTCCCATCGGAAAGTTAGAATTGTACTGTGCTTGTGCGGGCATTCACCCATATGAATGTTTACCTGTTATGCTGGATGTAGGTACCAATAATCAAGAACTACTTGATGATATATTATACTTGGGTTATCCATTCAACAGGATAAAAGGAGAAGAATATTTTGAGTTAGTCGATGAGTTCGTCATGGCAATTCAAGATAAATATCCTAAAGCTTTAATTCAGTTCGAAGATTTTCTAACCCCAAATGCCTATGCACTACTAAATAAATATAAGGACAAAGTCTTATGTTTTAACGATGACATACAAGGTACAGCTGCTGTAGCTTTATCTGGTGTATATGCCTCCACAAGAATTACAAATGTTGCATTTAAAGACCTAAAAGTAATGTTCCTTGGTGCAGGTTCTGCAGCTACAGGTATTGCCGATCTAATGGTGGCCGCTTACATGAAAGAAGGACTTACCAAAAAGCAAGCGGAGTCGCAACTATGGTTTGTGGATGTGAACGGATTAGTGGTTGAAAGTAGAGATGATTTAATGGAACATAACCTTCCTTATGCTCACTTACATCCTCAAATGAGTTTCGAAGAAGCAATAGATGATATTCAACCTCATATACTCATTGGAGCTACAGGTGTTGCAGGAACTTTTACACAAACGGTTATCGAAAAAATGACTAAATACAACGAAAGACCTGTGATTTTTGCCCTCTCTAATCCAACATCAAAAGCAGAGTGTACTGCAGAACAAGCTTACGAATGGAGTAATGGAAAAGCAATATTCGCAAGTGGTAGTCCTTTTGCTCCAGTAAATTATAAAGGTACTGAATATCGACCAGGACAAGGAAATAATGCTTATGTATTCCCTGGAATTGGTTTAGGGGCTATTATTTCTAACGCGAAAAACATCCCTGATGAATTATTCCTAGAAGCTGCAAAAACACTTTCGGAACAAGTAACAGAAGATGATATTAACGCAGGTGCTTTATATCCAAAGCTATCAGAAATTAGAAATCACTCCTTAGAAATAGCTATTCGAGTGGCAGATGCGGCGTTTGAATTAAAGATTGCCAAAGGACATAAACCTCATAATCTCAGAAAATTTGTAAAAGACTATATGTTTGATCCTAAATATTAGTCACTATATAAATAAAAAAGAGAGTTAGTTTCATTCATTGTGATGAAACTAACTCTCTTTTTTTCTTACATAGAATACTTAAAATGTGTTCTTCTGTCAAGAATTTATTTCTAGATTACCAATCCTGCATATCAGAATCCGTTCTTTTGTTCGACTTCTTCTTTTGCTGTTGGAAGAACTGAATTTCGTTATTTTTCAATGCATCAAGAATCATTTGTGCCTGTTCCTTTGGCATTTTTATCTCTTGCATTCTTTCTTGGAATTCCTGTAATTCTTTTTCTTTTTCTTTTTGCTCTTTCTCTTCTTCAGACTCTTGAGGCTCTTCCGATTTTTGTTCTTCTTGTTCTTTATTTTCTCCTTCGTCTTTCTTCTGCTCGTCCTCTTTGTTGTCTTCCTTATTCTCCTCTTCTTTATCTTTATTTTCTTGATCCTGCTTGTCCTGCTGATCCTGTTGATCCTGCTTGTCTTGCTGATCTTGTTTATCCTTATTGTCCTGATTATCCTTATTGTCCTTATTTTGCTCGTCTTGTTGCTGTTTTTTCTTTAATAACAACTCATAATTATAACGTGCTTGAAGGTTTGTCGGATCGTGTTTCATCGCCAATTTGGTAAATGAAATCGCTTTTTCCAACTCTTTAGGATCTTGAGACATGATCACTCCTAATTGTTGATTTGCAATAGAGGCAATTTTTTTGTCCTTCGCATTCTGGATATTCGCATATTTAGTTTTTGCATTCTCCAAATCATTTGATTTAAAGTAAGCATGTGCTAAATCGAGCATAGCCGCATCGTCTTTCTCATTTAGAGAATCTAAAAGTATAGTAAATTCCTTAATCGCTGTTTTGTAATCTTCCGCTTTGAAAGCAGCTTCAGCAGCATTCTTGTGTTTGTTAACGGTAGAAATTCTCGTGACTCCACCATTTGCTAAGGCAAACAAACTACTAAAAACAAAAAGGATCGATAGAATCGCTTTCATAGATGATGTGTTAAAAAATCTTATACGAACAATTAGAAAAGAGGAAAGACGTAAAATAGAGGTCAAAACCCCGTTTTTTCACGTCTTTCCATATTAATATTCTATTGTACTATTTTCTTTGTATATATACAAGTCTAATAGCGATTTGTCGTCTTAATCAACGATTTCTCCATAAAGATCGAAAGGCTCTGCATCTGTAATTTTAACATTTGCAAAATCGCCCAATCGGATATGGTTCTCTTCAGAAACAGGAACCAATACTTCGTTGTCTACTTCTGGCGAATCGTATTCCGTTCTACCCACAAAGTAACCACCCTCGATTTTATCAAATAGTACTTTGAAAGTTTTACCTATTTTGGCTTGGTTCAGTTCCATAGAAATTTCTTCCTGAACTTCCATAATAGCTTCTTGTCTTTCTTGTTTTACTTCCTCAGGAACATCATCTTCCATATTGTCGCCTGCATGAGTATCTTCTTCATGAGAGTAAGCAAATACACCCACTCTTTCGAATTTCATACGTTCAACAAAGTCAAGCATTTCTTCGAACTCCTCTTCTGTTTCACCTGGGTGACCTGTTATTAAAGTTGTTCTAATAGCGATATCTGGAATTTGAGCACGGATAGCATTAATTAATTCCTCTTGCTTCTCTCTTGATGTACCACGTCTCATACGTTTCAACATTTCCGTTGAACCATGTTGAAGAGGAATATCCAAGTAGTTAGCAATATTATCTTTTTCCTTCATTACTTCGATCACATCCATTGGGAAACCTGTTGGATACGCATAATGTAGACGAATCCATTCCAAGCCCTCAACATCTGATAAAGCACGAAGCAAATCAGCTAATTTTCTGCCTTTATAGATATCTAGACCATAATACGTAAGGTCTTGTGCAATCAATAAAATTTCTTTTACTCCTTTCGATACCATATCTTCAGCTTGTTTTACCAACTCTTCGATAGGTACAGAAACGTGTTTACCACGCATTAAAGGAATAGCACAGAATGAACAAGGACGGTCACAACCTTCTGCAATTTTAAGGTAACCGAAGTGTTTATCTGTAGTTAATAATCTTTCGCCTAAAAGTTCTTTTTTGTAATCTGCTTTTAGTGCTTTTAAAAGGTTAGGTACTTCTCTTGTTCCAAAGAAAGCATCAACTTCTGGAATTTCTTTTACTAGGTCTTCTTTATATCTTTCTGATAAACAACCAGAAACATATACTTTCTCTACCAAGCCTTCCTTTTTAGCCTCTGCATATCTTAAGATGGTCTCTAAAGATTCTTCTTTAGCATGACCAATAAATCCACAAGTATTGATGAGTACGATATTGAATTTATCGTTATCCATTTCGTGTTCTACATCAATTCCGTTTCCTCTTAACTGTGTCATGATTACCTCAGAGTCCACAATATTTTTTGAACATCCAAGTGTGATCACATTGACTTTATTCTCTTTTGTCGTTCTGGCTTTCAATTGATTACCTTTTAAATGATATATTTCTAATTAAATCAAATAGTAGATTTGATCTATAACAACTTCTTATAATTCTGATCACCTCTGTCAATGAATAGTATATTAATTGAATTTTGGTGAGGAAAGTATTCTCTTGTTTCTATTTTTTTTAAGAACTTGATGAGACCATCTACAATTATTCAGTCTGCAAAATTATCAGTTTATTTTGTGGTTAACAACCTAAACTACAAACAGATGCGAATGATTTACTTCAATTAAGAAAAAAAGTGATGCTTATTTTTAATTTAATAGTTCGAAACCAATGTATTACAAATAGTATTAAATCTTAAAAAACGTTGATTTTAACGTTATAGATTCTCCATAGTCACAAAAAAACAATATTTTTGTAGATCTAAACTTAATCCATTTATTTAGGTACATATCTATTTTTTTAGACTCGCCTACAATATTGTAATCTGTAGAACATATGAAGCTCTTTGAGCAAAACAATAAAAAACAGGAAAGAAAAGAACATGTCTCGGAAGCTACTTTTATCCCGGTCATGACTCTTTCTGTTATTGCAATAACTTTTTTAGTAGGCATTTGGTCGGTTAAAGAACTTAGCGATTACAAAACTGATGTTGAACAACTAGAACTTGAGTTTACCGAAAAACAAAAACAAGTGACTAGAAACGAAGTTGAAAATTCTTTTAAGTACATCAAATACTTAGAAAAGAACACGGAAAAGCACCTTAAGAAAACGCTTCAGAACAGAGTGAATGAAGCCTACCTTATTGCCAACAATATCTACGAAAGAAATAAAAGAAAACTATCCAAAAAACAAATCACAGAGTTAATCAAAGACTCGCTAAAACCTATCCGATTTAATAGTTCTAGAGGTTATTATTTTATCGACCATATCGATGGTTATGCGGTGATGAATGCTTCAGATCCTTCAGCAGAAGGCTCTTATATTTTGGACTATCAAGATGCAAAAGGAAATTACTTCATCCGCCAGGAAATGGAAATTGCAAAAACGGTAGGAAGTGGATTCTTTGAATATTATTGGATGAAGCCTGATCAAAAAGATAAAAAGCAATACCCTAAGGTTTCCTACATCCGCTATTTTAAAGAATTGGGATTGGTGATTGGTACTGGAGAGTATATGGACAATGTAACCAAAGACATGCAAGTGCAGGCTTTGGAACGTATGGCCTCGGTTCATTTCGGTAAAGAAGGATACCTTTTTGTCAATCAAAGAGGCAATCCCCTATTGCAACGTTGGAAGTATTACGAAAGTGCAAAACAACTTTCTGCAGAGCAATTAAATTCTCTTCCATTAACGGATGAGGATGGAGATACTACCTACTTTAACGATGTTCCTTTCCATTTAACCAATAAAAAACAGATTGGAGGTTTCTACTATTACAATTACAGAAAACCAAACAGTCAGGAAGTCACTAAAAAGTTCTCTTACCTACTCTATTTTAAAGAATGGGATTGGACCATTGGTGCCGGTGTTTACCTTGATGAGTTGGACGAGCAAATTGATGCCAAACGTGCCATGTTAATTCGTGAATTGACCACCGAACTCTTTAGAATATTATCGATCTCTACATTGTTGATTGCCATCCTTTGGTGGAGATTAAGAAAAGTGGCGACAGGAATTACCAACAACCTGCAGGAATTTTCTTCTTTCTTCGATACGGCATCAAAAGAACATGTAAAGATCAATAGAGATCGTTTGGCTTATGCCGAATTTGATCAATTGGCCGATTTAGCAAATAAAATGTTGGATGAAAGAGAGAATGATAAGCGCAAGATTATTGAAGCTTATCATGAAATTCAGACTTCAGAAGAGGAACTCCGCCAACAATCGGAGAGTTTGATTTTGACGAATCAGAAGTTAGAAGAGGCAATGAATGAAGTGAAGGCCGCACAAGTGCAGCTGATCAATTCAGAAAAAATGGCTTCTTTAGGTCAATTAACAGCTGGTATCGCTCACGAAATCAATAATCCAATTAACTTTGTGACCTCCAATGTTTTGCCATTGAAAGAAGATATCGAGGATATCATCAATCTCTTGAATAGTTGCAATGATATGATCAAAATGCACGAGAAAGGAGAAGATATCACCGAAAAAGTAAAAGAAGTCAATGCCTTAGCAGAGGAAGTGGAAGTAGATATACTTACCGATGAGATCAAGCAATTGATCCAAGGTATTGAAGAAGGTGCACAACGTACCAAAGAAATTGTTCTCGGTTTGAGAACATTCTCTAGGTTAGATGAAGATACTTTCAAACACGCTAATATTAACGAAGGAATTGCCTCGACAATTACTATCCTTAATAACAAGGCGAAAAAGAAGAATATCGAAATAAAAACCGATCTTCAGGAAAATTTACCGGAGATTCAATGTTTACCTGGTAGAGTCAACCAAGTGTTTATGAATATCATTAATAATGCTATTCAGGCTGTGGAAGAAAATACAGGTGAGATTGTGGTAAATACACATTATACTGAAGGGGATAATGATATTAATATTACTATCCGAGATAATGGCTGTGGTATGCCACAAGCTGTAATTGATAAGATTTTTGATCCTTTCTTTACAACCAAAGATGTGGGAGAAGGTACAGGATTAGGGTTATCGATTACCTATGGTATTATCAAACAGCACGGAGGACAAATTATGGTCTCTTCAAAACCTGCTACTAAAGACAATGATGAGTCTTTTACAGAATTTAGTATCCTACTTCCTATTGAAGGAAAAAAAGAATTAGAAAAGAAATAAATTAATGAGCGATTACCATGTTCCTGTAATGCTACACGAGTGTGTAGACGGTTTAAATATTGATCCAACAAAAACCTATGTGGATGTCACATTTGGAGGCGGTGGTCATACAAGAGAAATTTTAAGTCGTTTAACTACAGGTAAACTTGTTGTTTTTGATCAAGATCCTGATGCAAGAAAAAATGCAGAAGCGATTAACGATGATCGTCTGATTTTTTGTGCGGCGAACTTCCGTTACTTAAAACGCTTTTTGAGATTACACGGTATCAAAACGGTAGCTGGTATTTTGGGCGATTTAGGTATTTCATCTCATCAAATTGATGAAACATCGAGAGGATTCTCTACGCGTGGAGAAGCTCCTTTAGATATGAGAATGGCACAATCGGGTGCTGTTTCTGCCAAAGAAGTCATCAATGAGTTCGATGAAAAGAAACTAAAAGAGATCTTCAAATTATACGGAGAATTAACGCATCCGGGTAAAGCAGCAAGTTTAATTATTAATGCTCGTTCTCAAGCTACGATAGAAACTACTTTGGACTTGATGAATGCATTAAGACCAATGGCTCCAAGAGGAAAAGAAAACAGATTCTTTGCTCAGGTGTTCCAAGCCATCCGAATTGAAGTAAACGAGGAGTTAGAGACTTTGAGAGAGATGTTGGAACAAGGTGCTGAAGTTTTAGAAGAAGGTGGATATTTCGTAATCGAATCGTATCACTCTTTGGAAGATCGTTTGGTGAAGAACTTCTTTAAATCTGGAAACTTCGAAGGTAAACACGAAAAGGATTTCTATGGCAACCTTCTTCGTCCATTAAAACCTTTGAAAAGTAAGCCTATTACCGCTTCTCCAGAAGAGATTGCTACGAATAGAAGAGCTAGAAGTGCAAAATTAAGAGTAGCGATTAAGTTACCAGAAAATAATAATCCTAAGAGTGAAATCTAGGATCAGAGACAAAAGGAAAAAGGCCTTGGAAAAATTAATTTCTAAGGCCTTTTCTATTTATATGAATTGTAGATTAGTTCAATAAATTACCAATTCTAATATCTATATAGAACATTCTTGGTGTAATCGGCCCATACACAAAAGCGGCATCCTTGTCCACACCACTCACAAAGTTAGATTGCATTTGGTTAAAGATATTCTTTACTCCTGCTCCAATTTGGATGTTTGAGTCCTTTGTAAGTTTGGTCATATAGGCAATTTTCAATCCCATATCAAAGAATTGTTCTGATTGGATCAACTCTTCTTCAGTAGTTAATTGACCATCAATAAATCCTCCAGGCAAATAAGGCACATGCATACTTCCTGTATATACCCCCGTCATTGTTGCCGTCCATTGATTTGTAATTTTGTAATCGGCACTAAGTGATCCATATTGATTAGGTGTCCTCAAAATATATTTTGATGTACTCGAGTCTTCATCACCCCATTGGTTTTCTTCTTCGTATTTAGCTGATTGAATAGTATAAGCAGCTTGGAAAGATAGTTTTTCTGATGGAGCAACCCTTCCCTCTAGGTTGATACCTTGTACAATAGCATCTGATGTTGAATTTCTTTTAAACAGGATTAAAGTTCCATCCTCTAAATAATTGTATTGATTATCGAAACGGTCTTTAATTCTTGTGTGGAATCCCTCCACAAGGAAATACGTCTGAACATGACCAAAGGTCTTATCAAAATCCCAGGCCAAGTTATACGACAGAGAAGATTCTGGCTTTAAGTTAGGATCTAATTGCGTTCTTACACCCTGTCCACTTGTCACTTCAATATGTAAATCTTCTGAGAACATCTGAGGAGCTCTAAATCCAGTAGCAAAGCCACCTCTCAATTGCATATTCTCGTTTAATTTATACTTTAAGTTCACCCTAGGGTTAATAGAATTCACTCGCTTATCATTCTCATGAGTCTGTTTATCGACAATATCTACAAAGTCCCAACGTGCTCCTACTAAAACCGACCAACGGTTACTCACCCATTCGTTTTGAGCAAAGATCGCATAGGTGTTCGAAATTTGATCAGATACAGTCGCATCCTGAGTATTTTGTCCTAAATCTTCATCAAAGTAAGACAGTTTTTTATCATGAATCTGGTCGTTGATGTATTCTACACCTGTTACAAAGAAAGATTTCCCATTCCAAAATTCACCTAAATTTATATTTAACTGAGAACCTGCTACAACCGTTTGTCCGGTAGTTAATCCAAAGCCATCTTTCTGTTGATATGCACCATAATAACTATCTCTATGTACATATTGACCACTTAAATAAGAGTTTAAATGCAACTTCTTATCCTTACTGAACCAATCGTGATTAAGCATTGCAGTTCCAATGTGCATATCGATTGATTCTGTAATGTCTGCCTGATCTTTAGGTAAATCTAGTTTATTCCCTCCTCTTCTTTCGTCGTGTGTATATTTCAAGTCAAAAGACAGCTTGTTGTAATCAGAAAATTGATGATATACTTTAGTACCTAAAGAAAGTGTTTTCATGGCAGTTAGTTCCGAGAAGTCATCTTTAATTGGACTACCGGTTGGATTACCATCATCATCTAATTGATAATAAATATCGTCAGGATTAGCATTCCAGACATCTCTGTTTCTGTATGAACCATAGATATAACTCGACGTTTTCTCATTTTTTGATACCAATGAAGTATTGAAATACATATTGTAATCATGAGACTTACCATCTATCGTTCCAAAGTTAGTTCCCACTTCATAAGCATTAAACTTTGGTGATTTTGTGATGATGTTTACGGTTCCTCCTATAGCGTTAGCACCATAAAGTACAGAACCACCTCCTCTAACTACCTCTACTTGGTCGATCATGGCTACTGGAATTTGCTCCAAACCATACACTCCTACCAAACCACTAAATAACGGACGGCTATCAATTAGTATTTGCGTATAGGGACCTTCCAAGCCGTTTAAACGAAGTTGAGTGGAACCACAGTTTCCACAAGTACTTTCTACTCTTGTTCCAGGAATATAATTCAGGCCCTCTCCAACGACTTTAATATCGTTTTTCATCAAGAAATCGCTACCGACTACATTGACTACACTTGAGGTTTCTTGCCTTGATTGAGAACGTCTACTACTTGAGACAATCACTTCATTTAATTCCAATAAATCCTTTGTCAAATTAAAATGAATATCATGATTCGATCGTGTGGGCTTAAATTCTATAGTTTGATCTTTATACCCTACTACTGACACTAGAAAAGAGTAGGTTTGGTTTTCTTCTAATTCAATAGTAAAATGCCCATCTTTATCTGCAAAAACACCCTTTTGGCCATCGTTTATTGAGACATTGGCAAAAGGAACATGTTCATCACCTGAAGTAATATGACCAATAACTTTAATTGGATTTGCATTCGTAATAGCACAAGAAAGAAGAAGAAGTATCTGAATTAAAGCGAAGTTTTTCAAAGTAACTCTGATTATGGTTATTTAGACTAATTATCAATAACACAAATGTATTTAAGTTACATTCACAAATAATTGACTTTGATCATCACCAAAACATAATCATTATCACGCAACAGGACCCTAAAAAACTAGATATAAAAAAAAGCTGATCCATATGATTATGAATCAGCTTTTCTATAAAGAAAAAAATTAATTACTTCACTTTATTGATTACATCAGCAGTGATGTCATCAGCTCCGTTATTGTAGATCAACATGTCGATTGGAATAACATATTGGTAACCTTTTTCTTTTGCTACCGCTTCAACAGCTTCGCTAGCTTTTTGTTGAAGTGGAGTGAATGCTTCGTACTGACGCTTTTGCAAGTTTTGCTGAGCGTTTTGTTGGAAGTCTTGTAAGTTCTTTTGTAACAACTCTAACTCCTGTGCTTTTTGCTGGATGATTTCTGGCAGCCAGTTCGCTTGGTTTTGTTGGAAGTCAGCATATTTAGTTTGGAACTCTTGCTGTTGTTGTTGCATAGAAGCCATCAATTGATTTTGGTAGCTTTCTAATTCTTTAATTTTAGTTTCGTATTCGGGAATCGAACGTACTACTGAATCTAAATCTGCGTAAGCAAAGATTTTAGTTTGTGCCTTGCTTTCAGTTCCGAATCCCATTAGCATCACTGCGAATAATGATGCGAAAACAACTCTTAATTTCATAATTTCTTGTTTGTAAGTTTTAATATCTTAAACTTAGACTATTGTCCATTTATTTTAGCGATAACTTTACCAGTGATATCCTCACCACCAGCATTGATTAGGAAACCGATACGGTTAACTACCCCATTGGCAATTACCACACTGTAACCTTCAGCCTCTGCAACAACTTTTACTTGTTCTTTCAGCTTTTTCATAAGAGGTTCCATAGCGTCTTGCTGTTTTTTCTGGATCCCTTGCTGTGCTCTTTGTTGAAGTTCTTGAACTTCTACTTGCATCTCCTGCAATTCTTTCTGTCCTTCATCCAACTGTTGAGGAGACATAGTTTGTTGACCTTGCATTAGCGTTTGGTACTTCTCCTGCATTGTTCTCTGCTTCATCTCAATTTGAGTTTGAAACTGCTTCGCATAAGATTCAATAATCTTCTGCTGTGTCTTAAACTCAGGCATTGAAGTGATCACACTATCTTCGTTAATAAATGCCACTTTCTGTTGTGCATTTGCTACCGAAGAGAGCATCATCAGCGACCAAAGCGCAAATAAGATTTTCTTCATTTCTATAAAAGTTTCTCCGATTATAATTTAAACTTTAACCTTGAGGAAAGTTCGACTGCAAAAATATAAATTATCTTGGAGAATCCTCAGGATCTCCCTCACCAAGTTCGTCTAAAACGAAGTCTGTATAGTTATATTTAGGATCTGAATAGATTAAAGTTAAATCTGAAGCTTTATCGAAGATAAAATTTAGCTTTTTCTGTCTCGCTACAGTTTCACAAGCTTTAGAAATTTTATCCTGTAAAGGCTTCATAAACTCCATACGTTTCGAATACAATAATCCTTCATACCCGAAATGATTGGTTTGAAACTCTCTCATCGCCTCTTTTAATTCAGCAATTTTATCAAGCTTTTCCTGTTTCATTTCTGGTGTTAACAAGATTTCTTCGTGAGCATATGCCCTTTCCAAATCAGCTATCTCAGCTTTCATCTTATCCAATTGACCCAACCATTTGTCAGTCAATTTTTGCAAACTAGCTTCCGCTTCTTGATACTCTGGCAACTGTTCAATAATTACCTGAGAATCGATATAACCAAAGCGTTGAGCATAAGCGTTAGATAAATTGACGAGAATACACAGACCTACAAAGAGTAATTTCTTCATTTTTCCTCAGTTTAATTCCCTTAAAGATGTTTCTTTAATTCATTTTTTCAAAGTGTAGATCGCACGAGTCAGATTTGTAGTAGTAGTATATGTTTGTAGCGAATGACTCTCAAAACCTGCCTTAGATGAATATAATGCCACATCTTCCGCTTCTACAAGCGTCGCATTTAAGACACCCCACTCCTCCTCTACGACAATTTTTTTATCATTTGATAACATTCCGACTTTGGAAATAGCTTTATTCATTGGACATTCTATAATTAGTGCCCCTCCTTTTTTAAGCCATTTGTATGCTTTTTTGATAACAGTTTGTTGTTCTTCTTCTGTTAATTCTAATATTCCAGACCACATCCAAAGTATGTAATCCAAAGAATCGTTCTTCCATTCTAATTCGGTTAAATCAGAATGTATTATTTCTATATTATCCGTTTTTTGAAGACTTAATTTATCAATTAACGCGTCTACAATTTCAACTGCATATAATTTCCCATTATATCCTTTGTCCTTTAGTCCTTTTACGATTCTACCGTAACCAGAACCAAATTCCATAATTTCTTTACCTTCTTTTATAGTGTTATAAACCTGATCCAAATCTTCTCCATTTGCTAACCCAATTTGATCGGCAAATTTTTTAAAAACTTGAATTGGCATATTTTGGTAAAAAGCCACATTTCCTTGTATCATTTTTCTACAGAAAGTTAATCTATGTGATCAAATCACACATTAAAAATTAGTAACCTGATTTCGAAAAACACAGGTTATAGTGTTGCTAATTGAATGTATAAAAAATTGAATTGAGTAGTAAACAATAATTTACTTCAAAACTATCCTCAGTGAAATTGATCAATGCATAATTATTAGTCTTTATCAATTAAATAATTAGGAATTTAAACCCTCCTTATCATCCAATTGTACTAAAACAAAAATTATACATAATCGGTATTTTCTAATCAATAAACGTACTTTTGTACATGTTATTATTAGTAATTATAAGAATAGTGCAATTTTAATCAATAGAAAAAAAGAAACCCCACTTACGTGAGGTTTCTAAAGGTTTTATATTTTTATGATGTCTATACCAATTGCGATAAAGCATCATTCAATGTAAAGCTTGGTCTCATTGCCTTTGATGCTTGATCAAATTCTGGCAAGAAGTAACCTCCAATTTGTTGAGGTTGACCTTGAGCTCCAATCAACTCTTCGTTAATCTTCGCTTCGTTTGTTGTCAACTCGTTTGCTAACTCAGTGAACTGTGCTTTCAACTCTGCATCTTTATCTTGAGCAGCTAGTTCTTGCGCCCAGTACAATGCTAAGTAGAAATGAGAACCTCTGTTATCGATGCTACCAATTTTACGGGCAGGAGATTTATCGTTGTCCAAGAACTTAGAAGTGGCTACATCCAATGTTTCTGCTAAAACTTTTGCTTTAGGGTTGTTGAATGTATCACCCAAGTGCTCTAATGATACTGCCAAGGCTAAGAATTCACCCAAAGAATCCCATCTTAAGTATCCTTCTTTAACGAACTGTTGTACGTGCTTAGGAGCTGATCCACCTGCACCTGTTTCAAACAATCCACCACCGTTCATTAATGGTACGATAGAAAGCATTTTTGCTGAAGTACCTACTTCAAGAATTGGGAATAAATCTGTAAGGTAATCTCTCAATACGTTACCAGTTACAGAAATTGTATCTAAACCTTTCACAATTCTTTCGAAAGAGAAAGTAGTTGCTTCTACTGGCGCTTTAATTAATAACTCAAGACCTGCAGTATCGTGATCTCCTAAGTATTTATTTACTTTTTTGATCAACTCAGCATCATGAGCTCTGTTTTCGTCTAACCAGAATACCGCTGGAGTTTGAGTAGCTTTCGCTCTCTTCACTGCCAACTTCACCCAGTCTTGAATTGGAAGATCTTTTACCTGACACATTCTGAAGATATCACCTTCCTCTACTGATTGCTCAATCAATACTGCACCTGAAGCGTCTACTACTTTTACAGTACCTGCTGAAGCCAATTGGAAAGTTTTATCGTGAGAACCGTACTCTTCTGCTTTTTTAGCCATCAAACCAACGTTTGATACAGAACCCATAGTTGTTGGATCTAAAGCACCATTCTGCTTACAGAAGTCGATTGTTGCTTGGTAAACACCTGCATACGATCTATCTGGAATAATTGCTTTTGTATCTTGTTGTTTTCCTTCTTTGTTCCACATCTGACCACTTGTACGGATCATTGCAGGCATTGATGCATCAATAATTACATCAGAAGGTACGTGAAGGTTAGTAATTCCCTCATCAGAGTTGACCATTGCTAAATCAGGAGCATCTGTATATACTGTTTCTAAAGCAGTGATTACTTCCGCTTCTTTATCATGTCCTTTAATTTTAGCATAAACATCTCCGATACCGTTATTTGGAGTAACACCTAGTTCCTCAAATAACTCACTGTACTTTTCGAATACGTCTTTATAGAATACAGAAACTGCTGCACCAAAAATAATTGGGTCAGACACTTTCATCATTGTTGCTTTCATGTGTAAAGAGAACAATACTCCTGTCTCTTTTGCATCTGCTACCTGCTCCGCGAAGAATGCTTTCAACGCTTTCATGTTCATTACAGAAGCATCGATAATTTCGCCATCTAAAAGGGCTACTTTTTCTTTCAATACCTCAACAGAACCGTCTGCCTTATGCAATTCGATTTTTACATCCGTTGCTTTTTCTACAGTGACTGATTTTTCAGAACCATAAAAATCATTTGCAGACATAGAAGCTACATGAGATTTAGACGAAGAAGACCAAGCACCCATTGAGTGTGGATGTTTCTTCGCATAATTTTTAACCGCTTTCGGTGCTCTACGGTCTGAGTTTCCTTCTCTCAATACTGGGTTAACAGCACTACCTAATACTTTAGCATATCTAGCTTTGATCTCTTCCTCTTCTGCATTTTGAGGTTCAGCAGGGTAATCAGGAATAGCATATCCTTTTGCTTGAAGCTCGTCAATTGCCGCTTGTAATTGAGGAATTGATGCAGAAATGTTAGGTAATTTAATGATGTTAGCCTCAGGAGTTTTAGCCAACGCACCTAATTCCGCTAATGCATCGCCTACCTTTTGATCGTCTGATAAGTTCTCTGGGAAGTTAGCCAAGATACGACCTGATAATGAAATGTCCTTCGTTTCGATTTCAATACCTGCTGCACTTGTAAACGACTTTACAATTGGTAAGAATGAATAAGTGGCCAAAGCTGGTGCCTCGTCTGTTTTGGTGTAGATAATTTTCGCTTTTGTCATGTCTTTTTTCTTATGTGATGATCAGGAAACACACTGAAATGCTACCGAAATTTGTTGTTATATTTTTGAAAAAATTGAAAAACACTCGAGAGGGTCTTTCTGTTCCAATGTGCGAATTTAATAAATGTTTAGTTTTTTGGAATAAAAAAATGACTTAGGTCGCATTTTTTTGATTTATTTAATGAATATGTAAAATAAAGTGCGATTTTTTAGTGGGATGATAAAAGAGTTATTCGTTGAAAATTTGAATCCTTTCGTTGAATAGCCTAACTGACATTACTTTAACCCATCCATTTTTTTATAACTTCACTGTATGAAGAATAAATTTGCTTTTCAATTCTCACAAACTCAACTATGGCAAACCTTAGTAATCGTTGCCTACTTTGCCTTAACGTTCAACTTTTTCAGTGAAAGGTTTGGAGTTTGGTATGCCTTTTTAAAAGCTCTTTTACTTATCGGAGCTCAAATTTTTATATGGTTCATCAATGTAAAGTATTTAGTTCCCAAATTACTTATTAAAAAGAAGCACGGATTGTATGCTATCGTTTTACTTTTTTTGGTGATAAGTTCCTCTTTTACTTATATAGAAGTGGAAAAATTCATTTTCAATAAATGGAAACAAAAAACCATAGCTACCATGCATTTTCCATTTGATGAAACTGAAATTCCTCCTACACAAGACGAACATCTAAACCCTCAAAAACCACCTCAAGATATTCGTCAGAAAATAAGACATAAAGAACTACGTGAAGACAGAAAAATTCCTAAACGTGTTCGAAGAGGATTTAAAATCTTTGAATCCTTATATAACCTTATTTTATTTGGAGTGGTGGCCCTAGCAAGTACTTCCTATAGAATGACTGTTTACAGTTTAAAGAAAGAAAGTGAGGCTTCGAAACTAAGAGAAGAGAATGTAAAGTCAGAAATGAGTTTTCTAAAATCTCAGGTCAATCCGCATTTCTTGTTCAATGTTTTAAATAACATTTACTCCTTATCTTTTGTGAAATCAGATAAAACACCGGAAGTGGTATTGCAATTATCTGATTTACTACGCTACATGTTATACGACACTACCACCGACACAGTACCTATTACTAAAGAAGTCGAATACTTAAATAACTTTATTGGATTACACCTTCTTAAGAGTGATAACATCAAAGACAATGTGGATATTGATATTCAGGTCGATCATCAAAATGTGAGGGTGGCTCCATTACTTTTTGCCCCTTTTATTGAGAATGCTTTTAAACACAGTCACATAGAAAATCACCTTGAAGGTTGGATTAAGCTATCACTTAAAGTAGATGATGAAGGTGAAATTCATTTCAAATTAAGTAACTCTATACCCAAAAAAACTATATCAAAAGACAAACAAGGAGGGATTGGTTTGGAGAATGTAAAAAAACGATTAAACTTGCAATATAAACACCAACATACACTCAACATAGAAAAACAACTTGATGCGTTTCACGTTGAGTTACATATAACCACACATAAAAACAACTAGTAAGAACATCATTGGGTAAACGAACTCAATACACTACATCGTAAAGATGATTTTTTCTTGCTTTAAACACACACAAAAGAAATGACTTCACAAATGAATTCTAACCAACCTTATACACCCAGTAATAAGATTAGGTTGGTCACTGCAGGCTCCCTGTTTGATGGGCATGATGCGTCTATTAACATCATGCGAAGAATCATGCAGTCTACAGGTGCCGAAATAATCCACCTTGGCCACAACCGATCTGCACAAGAAATTGTTGACTGTGCTATTCAAGAAGATGTTCAAGGCATTGCGATTACTTCCTATCAAGGAGGGCACTTAGAATACTTTAAGTATATCCATGATTTATTGAAAGAAAGAGGTGCGTCTCACATTGGTATTTACGGTGGTGGAGGTGGTACAATCTTACCTACTGAAATTAAGGAACTGCACGAATATGGTATCAATCGTATCTATTCCCCTGATGATGGCAGAACAATGGGGCTGCAGGGAATGATTAACGATATTCTTCAGAAATGTGATTTCCCCACTGGTAAAAACATCACCAAAGAGACGTTTAATCTGGAGAATAAATCACATAAAAACTTAGGAAGAATCATCTCAGCAATCGAAAATAGTCAAGATGAGGTGAGCGATTTCTTAGCGCAAATCAAAGAGAAAGCGGACAATAATAACATTCCTGTTTTAGGTATCACGGGTACAGGTGGAGCAGGTAAATCAAGTTTAGTCGATGAATTAATCAGACGCTTCTTATCCTCTACAGATGATAAGCAGATTGCCATAGTTTCTGTTGATCCTTCCAAAAGAAAAACCGGTGGAGCACTCTTAGGGGATAGAATCCGCATGAATGCGATATCAAATAATAGAGTGTATATGCGTTCTTTGGCTACACGTCAGGCACATATCGCTTTATCAAAAAATATAAAAGAAGTTCTGATGCTTCTGAAGGCAGCTAAGTTTGATATGATCATCTTGGAAACTTCAGGTATCGGTCAGTCAGGTACAGAAATTATCGATTTCAGCGACGTATCACTTTATGTGATGACGCCTGAATATGGAGCGGCAACTCAATTGGAAAAGATTGATATGCTGGATTATGCAGATGTGATTGCCTTAAATAAATTTGACAAAAAGGGAGCACAAGATGCATTGAGAGATGTTGCAAAACAGTACCGTAGAAATCATCAACAATTCGAATTACCTGATGATGACACGCCGGTATATGGCACAATGGCTTCTCAGTTTAACGACACGGGAGTCAATCAGTTATACAATAAATTAGTAGAGCTCATCAATGAAAAATCTACTGGTTTACAATTACCAAAAGTAGAGAACAAACATGAGGGAGAACGTTTTCATATTATCCCTCCTGCTCGAGTTAGATATTTGTCGGACATCACTGAAGTGATTCGTAATTACAATGAATTTGTAGAAGAACAATCGACTTATGCTGATCAGTTATTTGGCCTGAAAAAGTCGATCGAATTATTAGAAAGTGATACTCAGACAAAAGCTGCTTTAGAAAAGGCTTATCAAGAAGTTGAGCGGAAGACAAATCATGAAGTGGTTGATTTGATTCATGCTTGGAAAGATAAAGTTGAGGCTTACAGCAAGGATACTTTCACTTATCAGGTGAGGGGAAAAGATATTAATGTCCAAGCCGTATCAGAGTCACTTTCCGGTACTAAAATCAAGAAAGTCATCCTTCCTAAATACAAAGGATGGGGAGATATTGTGAAGTGGTCAATGCAGGAAAATGTTCCTGGTGAATTCCCTTACACTGCTGGTGTTTTTCCTTTCAAAAGAACAGGGGAAGATCCAACCCGTATGTTTGCCGGAGAAGGAAACCCTGAACGTACCAACAAGCGTTTCCATTATTTATCGGAAGGTCAACCTGCCGCTCGTCTTTCAACAGCATTTGACTCAGTGACTTTGTACGGTGAAGATCCTGCATTCCGTCCAGATATTTATGGCAAAATTGGAAACTCTGGTGTAAATGTTTCGAGTTTGGATGATGCCAAACGTTTGTACTCAGGTTTCGATCTCTGTGCTCCGTCTACTTCTGTTTCTATGACGATTAACGGCCCTGCAGCCGCTATGACGGCCTTTTTCTTAAATGCAGCTATTGATCAGCAATGTGAATTGTACATCAAAGAGTATGGTTTAGAGAAGGAGGTTAAGAAAAAGATTGATAAGATCTATCCTGATGGAGATCAACCAAAATATAGAGGAGAAATCCCATCGAATAACAATGGTTTAGGACTGATGTTATTAGGCGTTACTGGAGATCAGGTGCTTGATAAGGACGTCTATCAAAAAATCAAACAGGAGACAATTAAGAAAGTGAGAGGAACCGTACAAGCTGATATTCTGAAGGAGGATCAAGCACAAAATACGTGTATTTTCTCTACAGAATTCTCTCTTCGTTTAATGGGTGATATGCAACAGTATTTTACTGACAATGCCATTAAAAACTTCTATTCTGTGTCGATTTCTGGATACCATATCGCTGAAGCTGGTGCAAATCCAATTTCTCAGTTGGCATTTACTTTAGCCAATGGTTTCACCTTCATCGAATACTACTTGAACAGAGGAATGAAGATCGATGATTTCGCTCCAAACTTCTCTTTCTTCTTCTCGAATGGTGTTGATCCGGAATATGCCGTGATTGGTCGTGTGGCCCGTAGAATTTGGGCAAAGGCACTAAAATATAAATACAAAGCAAGCGATCGCTCTCAAAAGCTGAAATACCATATTCAAACTTCTGGTAGATCATTGCACGCTCAAGAAATTGCTTTTAATGATATTAGAACGACGCTTCAAGCACTGTATGCTATTTATGACAACTGTAATTCTTTGCATACCAATGCTTATGATGAGGCAATTACTACACCTACAGAAGAATCTGTCCGTCGTGCTGTAGCTATTCAATTAATTATCAATAAAGAATTAGGATTAGCTAAAAATGAAAATCCGATTCAAGGGGCTTTCATAATTGAAGAGCTGACTGATTTAGTAGAAGAAGCGGTAATGGCTGAATTTGACAGAATCACTGAAAGAGGTGGTGTTTTGGGTGCTATGGAAACGATGTATCAACGTTCGAAGATTCAAGAAGAATCGTTGTACTATGAGACGCTTAAACACAATGGAGATTTCCCGATTATTGGAGTGAATACTTTCCTTTCTAAAAATGGGTCTCCTACTATTATTCCTGAAGAAGTGATTCGTTCTACTGAAGAAGAGAAGAACGGACAAATTGAAGCTTTAGAGACGCAACATCAAAAACTCTCTAAAGAAGTGGATCAAAGTATCGAGTCGCTTAAGATTGTCGCTCTAAATCAGGAAAACACTTTTGATGCTTTAATGGAAGCTGCAAAATATTGTTCTTTAGGTCAGATTACCTCTGCTTTATTTGAAGTGGGTGGTCAGTACCGAAGAAACATGTAGATATAAAAAAGTCACCTCTAGAGAATATCTCTAGAGGTGACAACTAAATTAAACCAAATCTATCGATTATAAACCGACGCATATACCGATTTGGGCTCCTGAACCGATATTCCCTTGAATACCGAAGTTATCAGTAATGTGGAACTTAGCACCCACACCAATACCCCAGTGTAGTTGGTTCATATGACCAAAATCAAACCCAACATCACCTACAGCATACACGTCCCATTTCGGGTTCTGTATATTTAATACTCTGTCTGCATACCATCTAAATCTGGCACCAGCTCCGAAAGTACTTCCGTTACCAGACCATGACTGATAATCAACGAAAGCACCCACCGTAAAATCTCTACCTAATTGTGCTATTTCATAATCGGCCATTAAACCTAAAGTATTGTTCGAAAAACTAGAGGTTAAACCAATATTTAATGTTCCCGGACCTTTAATATCTGCACCGCCTTTAGCGTTTTGCGCATATGTGCTAGCAAATGAAAATGTAACTAATGTGATAAATAAGTAAATAAACTTTTTCATAATAATAGATTGTGTTTTTAATCGATAAATTTTTCTTTTTACATCTTCTTATATCAAGGGCTAAAAAATGTCACTCTACTTTCTAATTTTTTTTTGAAAAAAATTTAGAAATAAAAAAAGACCATCAACAGATGGCCTTTTTTCTACTATAGTATATCTAAAATTAAACTATTAAGGATAAACGCGTGATTCAAGTGTTTGTAACTTTCCTTCTTCTCTAATTACTCTTTTGAAGAAAAAAGCTATGGTGATGAATTCTATTAATGACCCAAAACTTTGTCTAATAAAGAATTCAATATCAAACATCAATAAAAAGAGGTTCAATGAAAGCAGTAACAACATTAATAATATGAGAATGTCTTTCATTGAGTTGTTTAAACTTTTTATGGAAATCATTAGAACACCACTCCAGGCTACTGTTATCATTTTTTCTGATAGTACGCAGTCCTCAAAAAGAAGGAAAGCAACATTTAAAATGGATAATACTACGAAAGCAATTTTTGCTTGGTGGATCAGACGTCCTAATTTTTGTAATTGATGTTCCATAATTAGATTAAATGAAGAGAAAATTGATGTTTCATTTACTAATAACAGAACTTGGAAAATGTCACTAAATAAAGTAACCTTGATAGGTATTTCTGGTGAAGAAGCTTCTACCGATGATATAATTGATGTAGTTATTCAAAATCAGATTATTTTTACTAAAAAAGGTTGACTCAAAATTAATGAGTCAACCTTTTTCAGTAAGTCTGTACAATCTATATTCTAATTAATAATAAAATACACTGGTAAATTCTGTATCTCCATTATCAAAGGAAATTAAATAATTTATTATTATTTCTCTTTTTTCAAGATCAATAGTTGATTCCTTTTCTGGATTCCGCTTAACCAAATTTGAATATTGCCCTAGATTTAAATGCTGCTCAGGAATATCTATATTATCACCATATATAAATATTTCCAATTGACACCCTCCATTAGATGAATTAAAAAAACCTGAATCAAGCCCCCATGATCCGATTGGTGAGATATAAAAACTATTCTCATCAGATTTAATCAAATTTCCACCTTCAACAGTATTTCCTAATTCATCCTCAAAAGAAACATTTCCTTCAAAATTAAAATCTGTTAGTGGATAATTTTTACCATCCAAAATCAAACCATCTGAAAATTTCCCTGAGAACCACTCTTCACTAACTCGATTACTAAAGTTATTTCCACTTAAATTTAGATAAGTTAGATTGACATTTTCATATAAAAAATTCATAATCTCTCCATTGAAATCATTATATGAAAGATTTAAATATTCTAATTGGTTTAAACTATTAATCACAGTTAAAGCATCACCACTAAATTCATTAAACGACAAATCTAAATAAACTAACTTATTTAAATTTTTAATTGGATCAATTATATATGATATTCTATTACTACTCAAATCTAGTAATTCTAAGTCTTTTAAATATATAAAAGTAGAGGGAATATCAGTGGTATTCAATCCTATATTTCGTAATGTCAATTTTTTTAATTTTGGTAAATAGCCAAAGATTCCAGGCAACTGACTATCAACATTTACATCAGTAATGTTGATTTCAACAACTCTATCATTTTCAACTACTACATGATTAAAGTTCTCGATAGTATTATCCTTACTCCAATTAAATTTATTTGACCAAAAAACCTCATTAAGCCCCACTATTAAATCTTTATCAGATAAACCTAAGGTAAAAGTATAATAAGAGTGAATTGGATGTGGATTATATGAAGAAGCATTCTCTACATCATTGGTAAACTCAACAACATAATCTTCTTTATCATTAGAAGTTATGACATGTTCATTTTCATAAATTACTCCAAGATCACAAGACGTTTTTATGGTTAAAACTTCATCAGTGAAATATACCATTTTATTATACTCAAAATCTATCTTATCATTATCTGAAATAATAGTTATTGAAGGGTTAATTAAGTTTTCATAGAGATTATCATCAAAAATAAATTTTAATGACTTACTAATTTGTACTATAGGAACTTCTATAGTAGCATTAATACTTTCTTTAACCTCAAAACTCACTTCACTCAAAGTGAATGGTTCAAAAGATAGTTTTTTATTATCCTTTGGTTGATACTTCAACACATAATTACCCACATTTAGAGTAACTCTATCTGAAAAGTCTTCAGCTTTAGTAAAATCAGTAATTTGTTCTGAATTATCAGTGTTTGTTAAGATTACCTCATAATCTTCATAATTTATCTCATCATTAGTAGAAAATATAACATCAATATTTCCCGTAGCCATTGAGTCTTCTGTAGGATCCACTTCTTCTTCATTTGAAGAATTAGTACAAGAATTACATATAGTTAGAAGAAATAATAGAAGTCCAATGATAGATTTTAGTCTGTTTGGCATAAAAAAGTTGTTTAGTTGAAAAGTAACATAATTTGCAATACCTAAAATAGATGAAAATAATTAATATTAACAAAAAATAAAACAAAAAAAGCCCAACTGATAAATACCAGTTGGGCTAAATATATCTTGTTTGATATTACTTGTTTAGCGACTCCAATTCTTTGATGTCTTTCAAACGTTGAATATCTGCAAATTCATATCGAACAGCATTTTTGAATGATCCTCCATATGCCGCTTTCAAGAAATTTTCTGATGTTTTGTAATCGCCAATTTCTTTATACACTAATGCGATAGCAAAGTTGTATTTCGCTTTTGTCGGTGGCTTAATTGTAGGATTGTGAATTACTTTTTTAAGCTTTTCTGTAGCTACCCCAAGCTCTCCTAAGCTCTTTTCACACATTGTTTTGATGAAAATCACGTTTAGGTTTCTCTCATTCTGAGGTAAAGCCTTTTGGAATTCTTCTAGGTGAATGTATGCAGTAGCAAAATCCATTGACTGATAATTAAGGTTTGCTAGATCTAACAATTTAGCAGAACGCTTTTTTACATCTTTTTCAGCCATTAATGCTCTATCTTGTGCTGCAATTACCTTTGTTTTATCCGTACGTATAGCCGCCAATTGCTTTTGTAAATCGAAAGCTTCAATGTAAGATGAATTGATACCTAAAGTTACGTCAATCATTTGTTGCGACTTTTCGTAATCCATCACAGTAAAATACGTTTGAGCAAGGTTGAAATAGTAATCTTCTTTGAAAATCATAAACATTGATTCTGCTTCAGAAGTATTAATTTTTTCCATCCACTCTTGTGCTTCAGCATATTTACCGCCTTCGAATAAAGCCCAAATATATTGGTAGTAATATCTTTCGTTACCAGAAAGAGGTTCGATATCACCAATAATTTTAGCCATTAGTTCTTCCGCCTTTTCCGGATGTCCCATTTCGTTCCAGTACATTGCTTCGTAGTAATCTAAATCGAATGATTCTACAAGATTTAGTTTTCTAACGTCATCAATATGCTTTTTAGAGAAACGGTGTCTGTTTGCTTGATCTAAGATATCCAATATCTTTAATTTATATAGATACTTTTGATCAACACCATCATCCTTTTGGTAGGCTAAATCGTAATATTTTACTGCTTTGATAGGCTGTTTTCTTTGAGAATATAAATCACCAAGCATTTCATAAGCACGGAAATAATTAGGATCTGCAACCACGCAGTCCTCTAACGTTTTAATAGCTTCATTAAATTTTGTCACCGCTAGGTAAGTATTTGCTTTCTTAAAGTAAATATTACCATCTTTTGGACTCGCAGCAATCGCCTTGTCCAACATATCCAACCCTTCTTGGTAACGGTTATTAGCTAAAAGGAAATCTGCTTTCTCTAGAAAATCGTTTGCATTCTGGGCGTTTACTGTATTAAAAAACGCCATTGAGCAGAATAGAGATAAAATGATATGAAATTTAGATAGTTTCATAGATCCGTTTTTATAAGAACTCTTTCTTTATTGTAATTAAAAGCTTGAAACGTTCAGTCTTTTTTATTTACAACTGATTAAATTAAAAAATAGTATAAGCAATACAAATTTTCCTCCGGATGTAATTAGTACGAATTTCGGAAGTCGGTTAACTGCCCTTTTACACCGTATTGGTATAATTTTTTTACATAGGCCACCGCACTTTCCTTACTTACAAAGTTACCGGCAAAAACTTGATAAGTGATGTCTCCACTGTATTGGTCGATCATGATATAAACATCTTCGATATCGTACTCTCGAACCAATTGACATTGTTCTTGAGCTGATTCCAAATCTCCTACATCGGTGATCAATACAGACCATCTGTTTTTTTCTATTCTTACTCCATTCGGGTTGTATAGGTATCTATACATTGGATCGAATGAAATATATTCCGCAAAATATGTGGTAGGTTCAGCATCTGCACCATTTGCATCCTTAACATTAAAGAACCAGTAAGCTTGAAGTACTTCAAAAGAATACGCTTCTTCGTCCCCTTTCACATATAAATAATACGTATTTCCTTGATCAGTTAGCTGTCTTGGCATACCTCTTCTTAAAGTATAGGCAGTAACTAAATAATTTGTAACCATTTCCCCGGCAACGTGACCTTTCTGTGCTTTTGGTGCTACACGTACAAAGTCTAACTTACCATCGTTATTGAAATCACCGAAGCTATCTGTTCCCTGGAAAATACTAGAGAAAGACGTCTGGCGAATTGATGTTTCACTTGAGATATCAAAAACATTGTAACAACGGTAACGACAGTTATCACCTAAACAGTCTTCTCTAAAAGAGACTAACATAAGGTATTTTTTACCTAGGTAATCAAATTCTTTTGCCTCTAAAACGTTGGAATAGTTCTGACGAATAGACTTTTCCATAGAACAAAAGAAATTAAACTCTTTATTATTAAGAATAATTCCCGTAGGGTTCGGGTTAAAAATATTATCGTATTGTGGTCCGTTTACAAAATAAATTTTGAAAGGAATTGAAGCGTCACCATATACAGTAAATGTTGTATCTCCCACTTCCATCGAATTGGTAGGAAATAAATCTGCTGTAACATTTACAGGTTCCTGAGATAATTTCGCAGGAGTATAAGTAGTTCCTTCAGCAACTTCTTGAGCAAATAGATTTGGTGAGTAAGTGTTGAGAATAAATAATAGAAAGATAAATAAATATCCTTTTAAAGTATTCATATAATTAAGTCTCGATATCATACAAAAAAACTTAACAGTAAATGTTTTAAACTATATGTTTTATATATAATTAACAGTTGTTAAATTAAAGTTATCAATATTTCATTGATAATACTTCATATAGTACAAGCTTTCAATTATTTGAGTCAATTATCAGTTGATAAAAAGCCCTATCTTTGAAAAAATAATACTGTAGATTTTCATCTAATTCATATTACTAACAAATCTTATTCCGTTTCTGCGTTTTAGTTGTGTACTATTTTTGCTATTAAAACGTTTAAAAGAAAATTACTATCATTTATTTGATTAAAAACACTTAAAATGAGTACTAAAATACATATTGTACTTCTCTCAACGTTTCTACTTTTATCTAATATTTGTTTGTCCCAAAACCCTTTGGACCGAACACGTATTATTTTTAAGTCTGGAAAATATACGAATTCTACCTCCATTAAAATAGAATTGCATGGTACAGGTGTGACCCACGTAATGGCTAGTGGAGACGCTTCTTTTAAAAATGCCCACTGGGTTAGATTTCAACCTGTATTTAATTATAACTTGTCTGCTAACGACGGAGTAAAATCTATTTACTTTAAATTTAAAGACATAGATGGTAACGAGTCTAAAACTTTCATGAGAAAGATTATTTTAGATACCAAGCCTCCTGAAGATGTCGGAGTATCTATTGATGTACCTTCCCCATACTGGACGGATACTAAAAGCATGAAAGTTGGTGTTATTCTTAAAGCTAAAGGAGCAAAATATTATCAACTAGGCAACACTTCTGCTTTCCATGGTAACAAATGGCGTATCTTCCAAGACGATTATGTAGAATGGGATTTAGCTGAAGGAGACGATGGCATTAGAAAAATATACGCTCGTTATAGAGATCAGGCAGGTAATTTATCTCACGTTGTTTCTGCTGAAATAATGATTGACAGAACTCCTCCTTTCGCTGGAAGTATCAAAATTAATGGTGGTGCTGAAATGAGTAACAGACAGGACCATCAGGTGCAACTTGATATATTATGTAGACAAGCAGACTCTATGATGGTATCTCAAGATCAACAGTTTGAAGAAGGTAAGTGGGAAGTTTTCAGCGAGAAAAAATCAATCTACTTATCAGATGGCGACGGTACAAAAAGAGTGTATGTAAAATTTAAAGACAAGGCAGGTAATGAGACAAAGTCTTATTCCTCTTCTATTGAATTAGATACCAACGCTCCTAAAAATATTGATTTCAAAATCAATAATGGAGAAAAAGTGACTAATGATATCAACAAAAAAGTTACTTTAAATATAGAACCTGATGATGCTGCATTAATGATGGTCTCAAATAGCTCATCATTTAATGGAGGTAAATGGCAGCAAGCTGTTCCTAGTATTTCATGGACACTGAAAGGTGAAGAAGATGGATATAAACATGTATACATTCGCTTTAAAGATGAAGCAGGAAACGTTTCCAGACCATTAAGAGCCACAATTGAATTGAAAAGAGGTTTCTAAATATATAAATTGAGAGGATTGAAATAATTTGAGTCACTCTCATTTAAAGACTTGTAAAAGAGCATTGTTTATTTGTAAACAATGCTTTTTTTTATGGTTAAAATTTTGAAAAAAGAGTTTTGTTCTTTTATTTCGCATTTATCCTATATAATTAGTAGATTAAATAAAAGTTAACAACTATGTCATCGCAAAGCATATTATCACAAGCTACTGATACTACTTTCGATCAGCTGATCGAAGATATAGCAGTTGATTTGGCGAAATATAAAGCGGAAGGAAAAAAGATCTTTGCATCTTCATCTTTTCAGCCGCAAAGCGTTGTGTTGTTAGACATAATAAGCAGAGTAGATAATACTATCCCTGTTTATTTTTTAGACACAAACTATCATTTCCCTGAAACAATTGCTTTCAGAGACGAACTTGCAGAAAAATTAGGTTTAAACATTATCGATATTAAATCGAAAATCCCTGTGAAAGATCAAGTGGATGAAAATGGTGAACCTTTACATATACATCAATCAGACAGATGCTGTCACATCAATAAAGTAGAGCCTTTAGAGGATATACTTAAGGAAAATGATGTTTGGATCAATGGTATCCGAAAAGGACAATCTGCTGTGAGAGCGCAAATGCAAAAAGAAGAAGAAGGTAAGCATGGCGTATTAAGATACCACCCTATCTTAGATTGGGATTCTAAAATGGTATTCAAATACATCAATGAAAGAAAATTACCGCTTCACTCTTTAATTGCAAAAGGCTACTTCAGTGTAGGGTGTTTGCCTTGTACACAAAAAGCAGATCCTTCTAAACCATTATGGTCAGATGACAGATCTGGTAGATGGGCTGGAAAAGGAAAAACAGAATGTGGTTTACATACTACATTAGGAAAATAAGAATATTGGTAATACTACAGGAATATGGCCATCAGCTTTACAGTTGATGGCTTTTTTTATCATCTAAATAATACTCTCTAGCATTAAGTCGTTTTTAATTACCTGATGATTAGCCCAATAATGTAAGTTATTGAGTACTTATGTTTATATTATACTGCGTTAGTTGAAAAATCACTACCCTTCGTTGAAACTATCTCTTTTTTCGCATCTTATTGCTCACATTTGAAGTACAATAATTCAACGAATCAATAACCAAACAATAGAACAATGAAAAAGATCACATTATTCGTATTTACAATTTTATCTATCTTCTTATTTTCTTTCCAAGACGGCCCAAAAAAAGGGATGGATAAAGAAGCTCGTAAAAAAGCACAGAAAGAAATTGCTGAATACAACAAAGCCAATGTTGTACCTGTACTTCTAGAAAATCGTAAGGAATTCGATAATAAGCTTTCAGATGCAGAGAAAAAAGAATTAGCTAGCCTTCGTACTCGATTGGATAACCTTAAAGAGGAAAATAAATCGATGAAGAAGGATAAGAAGAAAGGTGAAGCACCTACAGAAGAACAAAAAGCAGCAAAAGAGGCAGCTCAAAAAGAAATGAGACAGATAATGACTGCTGCTTGGGCTGTAGTTGACAACCACGAAGCTGATCTAAAATCCATAAAAGAGGCCAACAAAGCCAATGAAGAAAAATGGAGAACAGACATGAAAGCCATCATGGAAAAATACCGTCCAGAAGGTAGCATGAAAGGTGAAGGCAAGAAAAAAGGTCACAATAAAGGGAAACACAAAATGGGACGTAATCCTATGGGAGCCAATAGAGATGTCATGTTTGTTTTAATGGACCCAACGAAGTCTGTAGACGAAATTGCAGCCCAAATGGAGAAAATGGGAAAAAGAAGATATGGTGATCCTGATGGAAAAGGGAAAAAACGTAGAGGTCATTCTATGGAAGACGAAGATTAATTCTTGTTCATCCTAGAAATCACAAAAAGCAGGTATATGAATATCATATACCTGCTTTTTTATTTTTCAGTCTATATGTAATCTATAGTCAATGAAGCGATGTCTATAGTCAGTCTATATCAAAAACTAGCCATACACTATCAAAAAGCCGACTTTTGTACTAACAACAACTACAAATGTCTATAGGTAATTCCATAGGCATCTATACACAAAATGTCAGCTATTCAATCAAAAAATAGCTTAACTAGAATTAAAGTGAAATGAAAAAACTTGCACTGTTGTTAGTTGGAGTATTTTTTTCAAGTCTTATTTGGGCACAACCAAATACAACTACTCCACACGACGAAAACGAACAAGCTATCCGATCTTTCGATGGTTACCGCTGGAAGATGAAAATGATGCGTCCGGGTGAAGGCATCAAAGCAGGACTACATAAGATTCCGCCAGAAGATATAGAAACCTTGGTTTGGAATAATGCTAAAGTACCAGGTGATGTATATACAGATCTTTGGAAAGCAGGGGTAATTGAAGATCCTTATTTTGGTAGAAATAGTGTAAAAGCGCAATGGGTACAACATTATGAGTGGTGGTATGCCTATCAATTTAATGTTAGTGAAAATTTTGATGATCAAGAAGTAGATATCCTTTTCGAAGGAGTAGATTATAGCTGTGAAGTATGGTTAAATGGTCATTACCTAGGTAAACATGAAGGTGCATTTTCTTCGTTTAGATTCAAAGTCAATGAGTTCTTGAGAATACATAAATATGATTTCTTAAGAGGTAGAAATATGCTTGTGGTAAAGCTTGATCCTCCTCCTCAAGTAAATGCTTCTGTAGCAGGCAAGAAAACACCATGGTTTGGTGATTATTGGAGAGATTTAATTCCGTTTGGTATCTATAGACCTGTAAAAATGGTCACTACAGGTAAGGTTCGTTTTGAGGATGTTTATGCTAATAATAAAATCAATAAAAACGGATCGGCTGATGTCAATCTAGAAATGACTGTGGAAAATAAAGCTTCAGAAGCCAAAGACATGACTTTTGTGGCCTCTCTTAAAGGAAAGAACTTCGATAGTAAAGAAATTAAACTAAAGTTTAATCAGACAGTAGCACCTGGAGTACATAAGATAACCAAAACCATTCATATTGATCAACCTGAGTTATGGTGGCCATGGGATTTAGGTAAACCGAACTTGTATGAAGCGAAAATCACACTGAAAGAAGGGAAAACAAATCACGATTTCAATGCCATTACTTTTGGTATAAGAGAAGTTACTTCTAAATGGAACCCTGGATTTAAACAAGGAGTGGATGTTAGTTTCCCTAGGTCTACTTATATCAATGGTAAATTCCACTTTATTCGTTCGGCTTGTTGGGGTGGACCTCCAGATATTTTTGTGGGTAGAACAACACTTGATAAGTACAAAGAACTTATTCGTTTGGCCAAAGAAGCGAATATGAATAATATTCGAATTTTTGGATGGCATCCTCCTGAAATCCCAGAGTTTTATCAGTATTGTGATGAGATGGGGATTACTGTTTGGCAAGATATTATTCCGTTAGGCACTGGAAACATTCCTACCGAAAGAGAAAAGCTTACAGAAATATATAACGAAGCTGTAAAAGTGGTAAAAAAACGCCGTAATCATCCTTCTTTAATTATGATGGAAGGTGGAGAAGAAATGCTACTCAGAACTCGTGATCCTCAATTCGGTCGTGCGTTTTTAGAAGAATTAGGTGATTCCCTCCAAGCTTATGTCAACTTACCTTATGTACCCGATTCACCATTAACGTGTCATGTTTCCAAAGAAGCGGGCTTTAAAGAAAAAGAGGCTGTTCATGCGTTAAGATATTTCTATGATATGGGTAAATGGCTTCATGAAGATTGGTACCAAACTTTAAAATTCCCTATAGTACCAGAGTTTGCCATCACTTCAGTACCATCTGTAGAAAGTTTAAAGAAGTTTATTCCTGAAGATGAACTTTGGACGCCTGGTCTAAGTTGGGGACATCATTGGGCTGACCTTACGCGTCTAAGAATGCAAAATTGGGATGTTTTCGGAGACGAAATGAAGGGATCTCTTGAAGAATTTGTCAATGCCTCTCAAGACGCTCAAGGAATCATTTTCCAAAATGGAATTGAATATTTCAGACGTCAAAAACCTGAATTAAGTGGAATCGCTCTTTGTCACTTTATCACTTATTGGCCAGATATGAAATGGGGTATTGTAGACAATTATCAAAAGCCAAAAAGATCATTTGATTTTGTAAAAAAGGCCTATCAACCTACATTAATCAGTTTTGACTTTAAGAAAAGACGTTGGTCGAATAAAGAAAAGTTCACCGGTTCGATTTGGGTCATCAATGATTACTACGAACAATATAAAGGTTGTTCAGCAAAGCTGATCATTAAAAATGATGATGGAAAAGTGTTGACTGAGAAGACTTATAAAATTGGCAATGTAAAAGAAAACAGTGCCCAAAAATTCGAAGAGATTTCAGAAAAAGTATTGGATAATGTGAAGGAAAAGTTTTTTGTAGAGCTGGAGCTTTCTGACCAAAATGGTCAATTGATATCTAGCAATGATTACTTCTTCCTCATCGGTGATCAAAAAGCTGATTCTGATAAATTTAAGGTTTGGATGAAAGAACGTATGGACTTAGAGAATAAATATGGTTTGTACGGTTCTTACTATCACTTCTTCAATGATTTCACCGGAGAAAATGGAGGAAATTATGATAGTGACACACAAACACCAAGAGCGTTTGGTTTTGAAACTGAATAGTTAACATTTCATTTCATATAACTACCTATTTATTAATCAAAAAGGCAGATCGTATTGATCTGCCTTTTCTTTTATCTCTATCTCAACTATAAATAAGTTGAATTAAAATTCAATATCGATGGCCATAATATCACCTAAAATTGGCTTTACATGATCTGTCACCACAACTACGTGAGCAGGGTGTACTTGATAAGCTTCTAATGCTTCTTTACTTTCAAAGAGAGAGTACAACATGATCGTAAAACCTTTCGCTCTTTCAGAGAAGTTCTCTTTTACTTGAATCTCCTTAATTTCATCAATTTTACCACCTAAAGCTTGTAGAGCATCAACCATTGCTTGAATTTGCTCTTGTGTTGCTTCTTCTTTGAACTTAAATAATACCGTGTGATTAATCATTGTCTTGTTTGTTTATTTGTGGAACAAAATTAATCAAACCGCTCTAAAGAAAAACAAATTGATGTCATCTTTTCGGATTAGTTCAATGTTTATTGAGCGTTAATCTCACTTTCTACCTTACTTTTTAATGGCAACTCTTCTCCGTCTTCATTTTCGTAAGTGAGCTCATAGCTTGCATTGGCTAAAACAGATCCAGAATTCAATGGAGTACCTTCTACTCTCCAAACAACAACCAAAGGAGTATTATCGGATTCATCGGCAACAGAATACTCCCAATTATCATCGTTATTAAAAGAGATGGCATTATAACCATTTGAAGTAATGGATACCCCTGCCCCAGAATACAATTCGTTTAATTTACCTAGGTGTTCTGATAGCTCATTGTATTCACTTAACTTCAGTTCTCGTTTTTGTTTTAGAGCCACAACATCATCCAAAACACCTAGGCGGTCTTTGGTTTCTGTCACTACTTTATCAAATTTCCCTTTTTTACGATAAAAACTATTTTGAGATTTTTCTACTATAATTCTATCGTATAAATAGTCTTGAAGATCAATATAGAATACATCAATATCTTTACCATCTGCATTCGATTTACGATGGTTATTATACACATATTCGAAAGCAAAAAGGGTTTTTAATAGAGACCTTCCCTCCTCAAATAACCTTTTATTTGCAATTTCTAATTCCTCAATGGCTTCTCTTACCCCTCCGATAGTGGCATTCTGATTTCTCGAGTCTTCTAAAACCGTCAATACCTTATCAATGTTTTCTTGCATAGTATTGATGTCTCTGATATAGCCTTCTCTAGTACTTAAAAGTTTATTTAAAGTAGCTCTTACGGCAGGACTCTCCTCATTTGCATCACCTCTACTGACAGAATTGGATAAAATTTCAGTATGATGATAGATGTTTTCCATTGTCGATAAATCTCCTTGAAGATTTCGAAGGCTATTTTCCAAATCTGAAGTATCATCCCCTAATTTACCCCAAACGTTTCTGATGTCAGCATCTACTTGACGTACATTTTGATCTGCTCTTTCCAAAGCATCTTCGACTTGTTTTAGGTTCATATTAGGAAAACGAACAGTAATTGCCACTGCACTTCCTTCCACAGCATCACCATTAAGGTTCCACACTGTATTTTCTTTTACGAACTCGTCTATATCAACCAGGCTTGGATCTATTTCATCGGAACTTCCTCCGAAGAAATATAAAAATATAGTTGTTCCTAGTAGAATCACCCCGAAGATTGGGCCAATGATGAGTAATAAATTTTTCTTTTGGGTACTTGAATTTTCTTCCATAATCTAATAAGGTTGAAATCAATTTAATTTTATTTTATCGGTTCAACATCAAAAACTAAATTAGAATGAGATATAAACAGTTTCTGATATTTGAAAAGTTTTTATTTAAGATCACTTAATTCACTAGTAATGAGTATTTCATCCAATTTATTTGATGAAATATCATAGATACCAGAGAATGTTACAATTATATAACGAAGATATTAAAATAACATTTTAGAAGATAAGAATATTTTTGTTTTACGAATATAATTACCGAATAAGTCCTTAGTATTTCTTAATTTGTTATAAATCCATATTTTTATATTCCAACCGAAACCATTTATCGGTGTCTTGAGTAAAAATAAGAAACAGTTTATCTAATAATACCCTTCCGGATGAGTCAACAAAGAATTTTATGGGCAGACGATGAAATCGATCTACTAAAACCACATATATTATTCCTTACAAAAAAAGGATATGAAGTTACGCCTGTACTAAGTGGTTTAGATGCCATTGAGAAATGTGATGAAGAGGAGTTTGATATCATTTTCCTGGATGAAAATATGCCAGGTATGACCGGACTTGAAGCGCTTGAACAAATAAAAAGAATCCGACCAAGTATTCCTGTAGTGATGATTACCAAATCTGAAGAGGAATACATTATGGAGGATGCGATTGGTGCCAAGATTGCCGATTATCTTATCAAGCCCATCAACCCAAAACAAATACTACTTTCCGTAAAAAAATTACTTGATAAAAAGAAGTTGGTCGATGAAAAAACCAACTCTGCCTATCAACAAGATTTCCAAAGTATCATGATGTCGTTTATGAACGATATGGATTGGGAAGATTGGGTAGAGACTTATAAAAAGATTGTTTATTGGGATCTAGAAATTAATCAGACAGAAAATAAAAGTATGAGTGAGGTCTTCGAAATGCAAAAAAACGAAGCCAACCATAACTTCTGTCGCTTTATAAAAGATAATTATGAAGATTGGATGGATGAGCCAGATGAACGTCCTGTTCTATCTCATGAACTATTGGCTGAAAAGGTATTTCCATATGTAAAAGAGAATGATAAACCTGTTTTCTTTATACTTATTGATAACCTACGTTATGATCAATGGAAAGTAATTGAGCCATTAATATCTGAACTTTACTCGGTAAAAGAAGATGTGTATTGTCCTATCCTTCCAACGACAACTGCGTATGCTAGAAATGCGATATTCTCTGGCCTTATGCCTTCTGAAATTGAAGCTACTTATCCAGAATGGTGGGTAAACGATAACGATGAAGAAAGTAAGAACAATTACGAAGAAGAACTTTTAGGAGAGCAATTACTTCGTCATAGAATCGATGGAAAATACTCTTACCATAAGATCATTAGAACTTCTCAAGGGAAGCAGGTAAATGATCAGATCAACTCATTAATGCATAGGAAGTTCAATGCTATTGTATACAACTTTGTAGATATGCTTTCTCATGCAAGAACAGACACCAACATGGTAAGAGAACTGGCTCCTGACGAAGCTGCTTACCGATCAATTACAAAATCGTGGTTCGAACATTCTTCTTTGTATGAAATGTTGAAAATTCTTGCTGAAAAAGATTGTAAGGTGTACATCACAACAGACCATGGTACGGTAAGAACTAGAAAACCATACAAAATTGTAGGCGATAGAGAAACAAATACCAACTTGAGGTACAAGCAAGGAAAGAATCTATCTTATAATAAGAAAAATGTATTGGCTGTAAAACATCCAGAGGATTTTGGTTTACCGAAAACTGAAGTTTCCACTTCGTTTGTTTTTGCTATGGAAGATTATTTCTTCGCTTATCCTAATAACTACAACTATTATGTGAGTTATTATAAGGATACTTTCCAGCACGGCGGTATATCTATCGATGAGATGATTATTCCGTTTATTGAGTTGGGGCAAAAATAGTATTGATATTCTTGAGGCCCACGATTGAAATCGTGGGTTTTTAAAGAGTTTATTTAAGCAGTCTGAAATCCGCTTAAATCTCACATCTGACTACTTCCAAGACAATCGTGAAGTAGGATGAATGATAAACCTATCCCCCATTTCCCTAGGCATTTCTTGTAAAATATTGGCTAGACAAAGATCAATCAGTTTGTCTTCTACCACATCAATTTCTAATGAAAAAGTTTTAACGACCTCGTCGACTGTGGTGTAGCCATTTTTATCAATAAGTTGTAGAATATTCCTTTCTTCCTCCCCAAAAGTAACTGAGTGATGTTCCTCTTTACTTCTTTGTTTTAAGATTCTTCGAATCACCTTACTCATCTGTACACTTTTATCCTCTACTCGAATGTAAGGTTTTCCAATTCTTCTTTTTAAATTATATAATAAGAAAATAGGTTGTTTATCAGAAGGTGGAATTTCAAATACCAATACTTGTCGCATTGCACTAACTTGCACAATATGAATGCTATATTCAATTTTTCTCGATAAGTACTTCTTGATTGCCTGTTCCAATACAAACTTTTCCCCTTCAATATCCGTAAATCCGTCTATTCGTCCATCATCAGCCACACCAACAATAAGGTATCCTCCATATTTATTAGCGAACGCAACAACTTCCTTCATTATTTTAAATGGGTCAGCCGCTTTTTTCTTAAACTCAATTTTAAAGCCTTCCCCTTCATTCACCAACTGTTTTAATTCTTTTAAATCCACTCCTCAATCTTTTTAATGAACATATAATGTGAAGCAGTTTGCAGCTAATTCTTATCAACATTTCTATTTTTAAAATTGAAGTTATTCGATCTTCTTTTTTAAAATTTTAATATTTGATATTTTTTACCGAACTTTCAAAGTCATTAACACATAACTACGTAAAAGGACTTTAACAACTCTAGTTATCTTACACACACCTAAGACCATATTAAATATGGCCAGCTTAAAATAGATGTGTTAATGAAATAACTTACACATCCTCCTAGATAACAAGAGGCTGTCTTATTTAAATATAAGATAGCCTCTTTTTTATAATTCTGGTGATATTTCTCTAACCATCTCAAGGGCATCAAAATACACTCTATATGATTTACCTACCGCTGTAGAATCTCCTTCTGAGCATTGACCACCTTTCCCTACAAAATAAACATATTGTTTTGTACTTCTATTATCAAGATCTACTCTATCTGGAGCTCCTAATGTTTGTCTAACACCAGCAATGCTTACCCCTAATAATCGATCTTTGACACTCATAAAATCTTGATCTAATTGAATACGTTCCCCTTTACATCCTTGTGGATCGTTCTTCCAGGTAGTCATATCAAATTCTTCTTGTGAAATGTTCGCTTCTTTTGCACAAGAGGTCAAAAATAAAATGTTTAAAGTGATGAAACAGGTGATTATAATACTCTTTAAAGTCATCGTTTTAATTTCCAAGGGGTTGTTTGATTGATCAGAGAAGAGGTCTCCTCCGATTTTTTATTATCAAAAAATAGCTCTGCTAAAACAGAAGCTGCAACGAATTGCTCATTGTCAGTAAGTTCTTCTTCAAGGTATTTCGGATCATAGTATTTGTCAACAAAATGAGTCCCAAAATCACCACTAACAAAAGCATCATGTTGCAATACAAACTTACAAAAAGGTAGAATAGTTTCTAAGCCAGAGATCTTATAATCCTCTAAGGCCTGTAACATTTTTTGAATTGCATCCTTCCTATTTTCACCCCAAACAATTAATTTACTCATCATAGGGTCATAATGCATCTCCATCTTCATTCCCTGTTTATATCCGCTATCTACACGAACCCCTTCCCCACTTGGCTCTATATATCGGTGCAAAACACCTGTATCCGGCAAGAAGTTCTGATAAGAGTCCTCTGCATAAACTCTAACTTCTATGGCATGACCATTTATTTTTAAATCAGATTGCTTATAACCCAACTTTTCTCCTTCTGCAATTCTAATTTGTTCTTTCACTAAGTCTAGTCCAGTAATTTCTTCAGTTACCGTATGCTCTACCTGAAGACGAGTATTCATTTCTAAAAAGTAGAATGCTCCACTACTATCGTAGATAAATTCTACGGTTCCTGCACCTACATAATCACATGATTTTGCCACTCGTACCGCACATTCACCCATTTCATTACGTAACTCTTCGGTCAGTACGCAAGAAGGTGCTTCCTCTATTACTTTTTGATGTCGACGTTGTATAGAACATTCTCTTTCAAATAAATGCACTACATTTCCATGTGTATCGGCTAAAATTTGTATTTCAATATGTCTGGGAGATTGAATGTACTTCTCGATAAACACTGCACCATCACCAAAAGAATTTTGTGCTTCACTCACCGCTCTGTCCATTTGAGAGACAAACTCCTCTTCGTTTTCCACAACACGCATTCCCTTTCCGCCACCTCCAGCTGAAGCTTTGATCAGGATAGGATATCCCACTTCTTCCGCCATTTTTTCAGCAGCAGCAATATCTGTAATCGCCTCATCGCCTCCGGGAACCAAAGGTACATCGTATTTCTGTACCGTTTGTTTGGCCATCAATTTACTACCCATTACCTCAATGGCGTGGGCAGATGGACCAATAAAAATGATTCCTTCTTTTTCTATTCTTTGAGCAAAAGAGGCGTTCTCAGATAAAAATCCATAGCCAGGATGAACTGCATCTATTTTAAATTGATGACATACTTCTATAATCTTATCAATTTTTAAATAAGATTCTGAAGAAGCGGCAGGTCCAATAATAACAGCATCATCTGCTAAAGATACATGAGGAGCCTCTTGGTCAGCCTCACTGTATACGGCAACAGTATGTATTCCTAATTCTTTAGCTGATCTGATGATTCTTACGGCAATTTCGCCTCTATTTGCAACAAGTAATCGTTTAATTTTTTTCATGTTTATGTTTGTGTTGTTTTCCTATTGTTTGATATTCATTCAATAGGCTGATGCCTTTATCATGACATCGAGTGTTTATTATTCAAGGTTGGTTAAGTGTGTAAAATATCATTTGATACAACATCAAGTGATTAGTTGGAATGATGATCAAACCAAATTTTTTCTAGTATAAGTATAAATGATGAAGGAACAAACCCTTTCATTCCACCAAATCTAATTTTTTTATCGCTTACATACATTTCAAGGATTTTTACTATCCCTAATTTAGGGTCTTCCAATTTCTGAAACTTTTCGATTTGTCCCCAAGGCCACTCTAAAGTTTGCAATTGAAGATTTGATGGATGACCACCAACGAAAATAACCTTATCTTCTAATAAAAACAAAGCTCCAAACAATGGTGTATCCAAATGCATAGAGGCCCACATCCCTCCTAAAATATCTCGAGGTTGTAATGACATTTTCTCCATGAGTAGGATACTTTGGTTCCTCATCACTTTTAACGCTTTCTTCTCTAACGTTTTCATTTCAAGCCGATCAAAATGATCTAACCAATGTTTATTATTTTCATCCATTTTAAATTCAATTCAATAAAATCACAAAATATTAATAATCAACAGATTAAAATCCTTATATTTTCATTTAAACCATACATATAAGTCAAATAATCTTTAAATTTTGAAAGAATTACTTTGACAAATTGTTAATTTAATAGAGTATTCTATAATCCAATATACTACCACTTTACTTATTTACGATGACAAGACTTTACTCATTAATACTTATAATACTTATTGCTGCTTCAACGACCTTTGCTCAAGACGAATCTTCTGCCGAAGATTATTTTGTAAAAGGTGAAGTTTATGCAAGTGTCGGCCAATTACCTGAAGCGATAATGTCCTATGAAATTGCCATTGCCAAGGATTCCACAAATGCTTTATATTATTATGCCTTAGGACTTGCTCAGATAAGACATAAAAGACTAGGAGAGGCTATTGACGCCTTTAATACAACTATTGAGCTTGACTCTAATAATTTAGATGCACATCTTAAATTAGCTTTAATTGCTAAAGATGACAAAGATTATGAAATGGCCATTAAACATCTAGACGAAGCCTTCCGGATCACTCCGGACTTAGATCGAAAATTGGCCTATAAAACTAGAATTATCAATATACTTGATAAAACAGGAAAATTCGATCAAGCAGGTCCTCATTTGGAAGATGCCAAGAGTGTTCATCCTCAGAATAGCTATATTTTATATATGGATGCCAAATATCATAATTATGTAACAAAAAACTATGAATTGGCGAAAACAAGTATGCAGATTGCTATCGATAAAATGGAGGAAGAAAAAGGAAAAGCTCATGATCATTATTATTATGAATTAGGGTTTGCACATCACTCTCTCGAAGAATATGAGAATGCCACTTCTGCTTTTAGCCAAGTAACCAACGGGAAGATTAAAAGCAAGACAACTTCAATGTCTCCAAAATATCAATATCAATTGGCCTTAAGTCATTTTCAGATGTACGACATTAAACGCTCTGAAAAGATTCTTAATGCTGTGATCAAGATGAATAATTCCTTTGAGCCTGCTTATGATTTACTTATTGAAATCAAAGAAAATACTTTGGATAGACATGAGGTAGTAAAGCTTTTAGAACATAAGGTTTCCATTCAAATGGATAATACAAGAAAAGTTAGAATTTTGGCCGACTTAATTGATTTAGAAATTAAATACGGTGATTATGCTAATGCTAAAAAGCACATCAAAGAATTTGAACAATGCGGAATCCCACTACCTGATGTTCGATTTATGGAGGCAATCATCGATTACAAAGAGAATAAATTTGATGATGCTAGAGATAAGCTTTTAACAATAATGAATACAAAAGAATCGAAAACGAAGTATAAAGCACTTATGCTTATTGGCATGATTCAGATGTATGAAAAAAATTATGAAGCTGCAAAAATCACATTTTCTCAAAATTTCCCAGGAGAATTTAAAGTAGCTTCAAGGGAATATCTCAAATCAGTCAACAAAGAAGTCGATATCGCAAAGAAAAATAAATAATACGATTTACTAATTTCAGCTGTTTATCATAAAAAAATATTGAAGTCACCCTAATTTAGGGTGGCTTTTATTATGCAACAAAATCTTTTATTAGTTACATTTGAAAGATCCAATAGTTATGAAATGTTACTAAAAAAGTTAGAAATAAAAGGTTTTAAAAGTTTTGGTGATAAGGTCACTTTAAACTTTGATTCGGGTATTACTGCTGTCGTAGGACCTAACGGTAGTGGTAAATCCAATGTTGTTGATGCTATACGATGGGTTCTTGGCGAGCAAAGTACAAAAGCTTTGCGTTCGGACAAGATGGACAACATCATTTTTAATGGCACAAAATCGAGACGTCCCCTTCAAATGGCTGAGGTGTATCTCACGTTTATCAACAATAAAAACCTTTTACCAACAGAATACACAGAAGTAACTATTGGAAGACGTTTCTACCGTTCTGGTGAAGGTGAGTACTCTTTGAATGGGGTCCCTTGTCGTTTAAAAGATATTCACGGACTTTTCTTAGATACTGGTATTGGATCAGACAGTTATGCGATCATCGAATTAAAGATGATTGATGAACTATTGAATGATACTCAAAATGCTCGTCGAACTTTATTCGAGGAAGCAGCCGGAATTTCAAAATTCAAGAAAAGTAAAAAAGAAACGCTCAAAAAACTTAAAGATACGGATGCTGATTTAGAACGTGTAGACGACCTTCTATTTGAGGTCGAGAAGAACATGCGTTCATTAGAAAGACAAGCAAAACAAGCACAACGCTATATCAAATTAAAGCAGACGTATAAAGCTTCTAGTATTGAATTAGCACTGAAAAAAGTATCTACTCAGGCAGATGAACTGCATACGTTGGCCGATAAAATGACCAACATCAATGAGGAGAGAAATCAGACTATAAAGAATGTAGAAACATTAGAAGCCTCTATCTCTAAGGAGAAAAAGGAATCTATTGATAAAGAAGAATTGTTGGCTTCTCGCCAAAAGACTTTGAATGAGCATATTTTAAAAATGCGTCAGATTGAGTCGGAGAAAAAGATTAAGGGAGAAAGAAGACGATTCTTGGAAGAGAAAAAAGCAACCCTTCAAAGTCAGGCAACACAAGACAGAGAAGCAGTAGCCCTTTCTCAACAAGGTATTGAAGCGTTACAAATTCAGTTAAACTCCATCGAAAAAATGGTGATGGAAGTAGAACATGAATTGGACAATACCCAAAGACAAAGAGACGATCAAACGCAAAAAACAGATGAGTTGGAAGTAAAAACCAACGAGTTTGAGCAGATGGTAAAGAACAAGCAATCTGTTATTTTCCAACTGAAGCAAAAGATCGAAATCAATGAGGTACAGCTCTCTGCATTAAAGCAAGAATTAGAACGAGCTCATGAAGAATCGAACGATAAAGCCTCTAGTTTAGAAGAGTTTGATACACAATATGCCTCTTTAGAAGGCGAACGTTTAAGTGCTCAAGTGGTGTATGATGAGGTGAAAGAAAAACACACCCAACATCAAGAAAAAATAAGAGCTTGCCGCGAAGAATTAGAACAAGTTAAGGATCGTTCATCAGAAATTTTTAGAATTCTTGATGCCAAAAAGAACGAACATAAATTAACTAAATCTTTGGTGGACAACCTTGAGGGATATCCTGAGGCCATCAAATATTTAAAGCAAAATACCGATTGGGCAAAAGAAGCTCCGATGTTATCCGATACGCTGCATTGTAATGATGAGTACCGTGTTGCAATTGAAGGCTATCTAGCTCCTTATTTAAACTATTTTGTTTTAGAAACAGAAGATGATGCTTGGAAGGCGGTGAACCTTTTAGAAGAAATGAAAAAAGGTAAAGCCAACTTCTTACTACTTGATAAATTCGAAGGCTATAAACCTTCTCCAAGAAAATCTGTTGATGATGCTATCCCTGCATTAGAAGTGGTAGATTACGACGATAAGTACGCTTACCTCATTATGTACTTATTGGACGGAGTGTACATTGTGCATCGCAATCAGAATAACTTACCTAAAAACGACAGTGTTATTCTAGTCACGAAAAATGGTAAGGCGATTCGACGTAAGTCAGCTATTTCTGGTGGTTCTACGGGATCTTTTGAAGGTAAATCTTTAGGTAGAGTAAGACACTTAGAACAATTGACAGAAGAGATTGAAAGTCTGGAACAAGAAGTTCAAGAAATTCACATCAAGAAAGTAGAAAAGCAAGCAGAACATAAATCTTTACTACAGGTAAATATGCAGCACGAATTGGAAAGTGCTCAGCATAATTTACAAGTAGTTTCTCAAGAACTCATCAAAATTAAAACTCAGAAGGAAGAATTTTCAAAATTCTTAGCACAGAGTAGTAATAAAAAAGAAGAGATCTTGGAGAGAATTGGTCAGGCTGAGGTGGAAATATCAGAAGGTAGACCTCAACTCGAATCTGAATCGGGTGCCATAGAATATATGGAAGAAGAGTTGTTCGAGATGAAAGATCAATTAACTATTGAGAAAGAGAAAAAAGTAGAGCTTTCGAGCAAATACAATCAACTACATATTAATTTCCTTCAGCAGGAAAATCAGTATAACTCTCTTAAAAAAGAAATTGATTTCAAAAACGAAGACTTAGAAAAAGCACACCTTCGTATTGATCACAATTTTGAAGAGATTCAAAAAGTAGAAACTGAGTTATTAAAATCAGATTCTATGGATGAAGAGGGTGCGAGTGCTTTGGAACGTATGGAGATCGAGCGTTTAAACATCGAAAAAGGTGTTTTTGAAGCCGAAGCATCCTATAAAGCAGCCAAAGAACTTATTGCTGATACTGAAATTGAGATCAAACAAGAACAACAGAAAAAAGAGCATATCGATCAGGAGTTACTGTCTGCCAATGAGCGTATCAGTACTTTACGACTATCGCTTACCTCAGTAAAAGAAAAAATTGCTGTGGAGTTTGAGGTTGATCTTGAACAAATGCTTCTTCATAAAAACAAAGAAGAAGACGAGGAAGAAAATCCATACAAAGCCATGCACATCTTCGAGTTGGAGCAGGTAAGTGAGGATGCAAAACGTAAGTTAGCCAACCTAGGTGCAATTAACCATACAGCAATTGATGCTTTCAACGAAATCAAAGAGCGTAATGCATTTATTTTGGGTCAGAGAGACGACTTGAATAAGGCAAAAGAGCAATTGATGAAAACGATTGAAGACATCGACAATATTGCTGAAGAGAAGTTTATGACTGCCTTCACTCAGATTCGTGATAACTTTATGGAAGTATTCCGATCGTTATTTACAGAGGAAGACAACTGTGATTTACGTTTAGCCGACGAGGATGATCCTTTGAACTCTAAAATTGAGATTCTTGCTCAACCAAAAGGTAAGCGTCCGTTAACAATTAACCAATTGTCTGGTGGAGAGAAAACACTTACGGCCACTGCCCTATTGTTCTCCATTTATTTATTAAAGCCAGCGCCATTCTGTATTTTCGATGAGGTGGATGCCCCTCTTGATGATGCCAACGTGGATAAGTTCTGTAGAATTATCAATAAATTCTCTGGAAACTCACAGTTTATTATTGTTACCCACAACAAAAGAACAATGGCAAGCACAGATGTAATCTATGGTGTAACGATGATTGAACAGGGTGTAACTACTGTAGTACCTGTAGATATCAGAAATACTCCTCAGTTAGAGGCGTTTACCTCAAAATAATATACTGTACATTTATTTTAAACGATGTTCATTTACGTACATTAACTAATTTAGACTCAACATTATAAATTACTGATAATCTGATATTTATATAAATGTTTTCAATTTTTGAATCATAGAGTTTGTAACTAATATTCTCTCAATGTTCTAAAAAGATGAAAACTCGATTTATTAAATACTTATGTGTCCTCTTTATCCCTTTACTTTTTTCGTTTACCTCTCAAGACGATACTTTACATTTGCATAGCGATGATAAGAAGCTATTCTATTACCACAGTGAATGGTACAGTTGTGCAAAAACAGGAAGAGACCTTCTGAAGAATAAAAAGCAATTACTACATGCTATAGAGTGGATTGATCATAGCTTAGACTTAGATATCAATACACTTAATTTAGAAATTAAAGGAGATTACTATTTGAAAGTTGGTGATCTACTATCAGCAATAGAACAATATAAGAAAGCGTTAAAAGTAAATTCTACTCAGTATTGTCTGGAAGAAGATTTTAAAAGAATAGAAAAGAAATTAGCGAAGCTGAACCGGAAAAAAGAATAACAAAATTCTCTATAAAAAACTGAACCTCAACATTCTCATGTTGAGGTTCTTTATACGATTTTCATCAGTAGTTTGCCAGAATGAAAAAAATGTCCGACTAAGTTAAAAAAATCTTCTGATAATACTATTGTATCATCGAAGTATTACAAATATAGGGAACTATTAATAAATATCAATAAGTTCCCTAAATATTAACAAATAAATTTTAAATTTTGGAAACAATTCCAAAATTCAAGCTTATTTCTTCTAATTCTGTGAATTTTTGATGGCCTCAATCAATTTAGGCACTACTTCGAAAGCATCTCCTACTACACCATAATCTGCCGCTTTAAAGAACGGAGCCTCAGGATCTTTATTAATCGCTACAATCACTTTAGAAGAGTTGACCCCTGCCAAGTGCTGAATAGCACCAGAAATACCTACAGCAATATATAATTGAGGAGCTACCTTAATACCTGTTTGTCCTACGTGTTCGTGGTGAGGTCTCCAATCCATATCAGATACTGGTTTAGAACAAGCTGTTGCAGCCCCTAACGTGCCTGCTAGATCTTCGATCATTTGCCAGTTTTCAGGACCTTTCAATCCTCTACCTGCTGATACTACTTTATCTGCCTCTGGTAAAAGGATATCACCTTCTTGCTTATGCACACCCACTCTTTTCACTCCGAAATCAGCATCACCGAAAGATACAGAGAATTCTTCTACTGCAGCATCTGTACCTGTTTCTTCTAATTGAACTACATTTTTAGCGATTGTAATTACTTTATTTCCATCAGGAACACTTACATAAGCAAATGCTTTTCCTGTAAATACACCTCTTTTTACCGTAAATCCATTAGATGTATCAGGTAAATCCTGAACATTTGCCACTACTGCACTATTGGTTTTAATCGCCACTCTAGCAGCAACGGCATCTACCAAAGATGAGCGTGACATCACAATTGTAGCGGCTGAAACTTCTGCTGCAGCGGCTGCAATTAACGTAGCTGTGGCTGCAATAACACCATCGTTTAGTCTTTCGTCTGAACAATGAAGCACTTTCGCTGCACCAAACTTACCTACTTTTTGTAATTCAGATCCATCAATTGAGCCCATTGCTACCGCAGTAACATCGCCTAATTTTGAACCATATGTAACTGCTTCTAAAGAGGATTTCTTAATCACCCCGTTATCTGCTTCTATAAATACTAATACTGACATTTTATTCTATTTTATGTGTTAAGTGGAAAAGTAAATTGATATTAAAGGACTCTAGCTTCGTTTTTCAACAAACCTACTAACTCGTCCATCTGACCTGCATCGACCATTTTACAATCGCCTTTTTCAGCCGGTAATTCGAACGAATCGTATGATGTTAAGCCGTCTACTCCTACAGGTTCAACGACCTCTAGTGGTTTCTTTCTTGCCATCATGATACCTCTCATATTTGGAATCTTCCATTCAGCAATTGGCTCTTGACAACCCGCTACGAATGGCATGCCCACTTCCACTTCTTCGTGACCGCCTTCGATTTCTCTATGTAATTTAGCTGTAGATCCTTCAACTTCTAATCGCATAGCAGGTGCAATTGAAGGAATCCCCATCAATTCGCCTACAAGACCATGAACTAAGCCAGAGTTAAAATCAGAAGATTCACGACCCATTAAAATCATATCAAAACCTTTGTCTTTAGCATATTCAACAATTTGTTTTGCTACAAAAAGTGAATCTGTTGGTTCTGCATTAATTCTTACGGCATCATCAGCTCCGATAGCTAATGCTTTTCTGATAGATGGTTCAGTATCTGCTAAACCTACGTTTAATACAGTAACTGACCCTCCTTCTTTTTCTTTGATTTCTACGGCTCTAGCCAATGCAAAATCGTCGTAAGGGCCTATAATGAATTGAACACCATTGGTGTCAAGCTTGTTGTCTGCAAACTTGATTTTTGTTGTCGTATCCGGAACGTTACTAATACAAACTAAAATTTTCATGTGTTATTATTTTTTGGATAAGGCTGTACAGTAAATACAGCTTAGTTTTTATTATAATGTTTTATTGGTTCTGCTAAAATAGTATGCATGCATAATAAATTCCAAACTTTATTTAGAATAATTATTAAAAAACATTCACAAACTAGATTTATAGTGATATGTGAAACAAAATCCTTTGAAAAGTTTTTACTTTGTAAGCATGGGTTTAAATTAGTTTCTATCTAAACTCTGATAATGGAAATATTCAATTGAATTTATTAAAGTATTGAATAGCTTCCTAACAAAATTTGAACAATTACATCCATATTACGAAAATGCCAATTACTAAGAAAAGATTACAGACCTCTTTAAATCCAGAGGTAGAGAAAATGTTAAACCAACAGGTACAATTAGAAGATCAATCCTCACAGTATTATCTTTCGTTTGCCTCTTGGTGTGAGAGAGAAGGGTATGTAAAGGCTGCCGAATTCTTATATGAGCATGCTGAAGAAGAAAGACAGCATATGTTGAAATTCTTCAAGTTTATCAATGCAGTTGGTGGACATGCTTTAGCTGCAGAAATTACACCGGTACCTTATGAGTTCGAATCGCTTAGACAAGTATTTGAATTGGTATTAGAGCACGAAATTAAAGTTACAAAGGCTATTAATGAGATTGTGGACTGTTGTTTCCAAGCTAAAGATTTTAGCACATTCCAATTCTTACAATGGTTTGTTGCTGAACAAAGAGAAGAGGAAGAAACAGCACGTACAATACTTGATGCTTTTGATATTATTGGAGAAGACAGTCCACAAGGTATGTGGATGATCGACCAAGAAATTGGAAGGATAGGTGCAGAAGGCATAGATTCTGATATGGGAGATCAAGCTTAGATATAAAAAAAAGGATACTTTAGAGTATCCTTTTTTTATGGCTTTGATTATCTAGTAATTAATAATCTCCACTAAATACTTTTTCTAGTTCATAGCTTTTTATTACCCTTATACCAGATACTTTCATATCGGTGATGGCGTTTTGCACATCATTTGGTCGATAATTAATACCTCTTGATGCATCTTCTATCATGAATGTTTTATAACCTAACGATTTTGCATCGAGCGCAGTAAACTTCACACAGAAGTCCAAAGCAATACCTGCTACATAAACTTCAGTTACTCCCTTCGATTGTAAAAAGTCATGAAGACCAGTATCGTTTAGTTTTTCGTTATCATAAAACCCGCTGTAATCATCAATATCTTCGTTTGTTCCTTTCCAAAATACTTTTTCAATTACTTCCGTATTAAGATCAGAAGGGAATTCTGCTCCATGAGATTCTTTTACACAATGCGGAGGCCATAATATCTGAGGAACTTCATTTACTTCAACAATTTCTCCTACTTCTCGATCCTCATGATTTCGTGCAAAACTTTTATGTGTAGCAGGGTGCCAATCTTTCGTGGCCACTACTACATCAAAATGGTGGTTTATGTTATTAAGCACTGGAATAATTTGCTCTCCTTCCGGGACTACTAATAGTCCGTCGGTAAGAAAATCATTTTGTACATCTATTATGATTAATGCACGCATATATATATTTATGTAAATGATGGTTCAAAAAACATCTCAATTTAATATATCACCAAAAAAAATCATAAAGATGATACAAGAATAAATCGATCTATGTAACTTAACGTAATAGAAAACGATTAAGGTTTGTTTTTAAAATATTTTAAAACAATATGGATCAACATAGTAAAGATTTTTTATACAAATATCTAAATAACGCTTCTCCAACAGGATTTGAGGCTGAAGGTCAAAAGATTTGGTTAGACTATATTAAACCATATGTCGACGAGACTTATGTAGACAATTATGGTACCGCAGTAGGTATTGTCAATCCTGATGCTCCTTACAAAGTAGTTATAGAGGCACATGCCGATGAAATTTCTTGGTATGTGAATTATATTACTCCAGAAGGATACATTTATGTGATTCGTAATGGCGGTTCTGATCATCAAATTGCAACTTCTAAAAAGGTGCTTTTACATGGTGAAAATGGCATTGTGGAAGGTGTGTTTGGTTGGCCTGCAATTCACACACGTAAACCTGGTAAAGAAGCAAATCCATCTCTAGATAATATCTTTATTGATGTTGGGGCTGATTCTAAAGAGGAAGTAGAGGAAATGGGTATTTTCGTAGGTACTGTAATCACTTACCCAGACGAATTAGGCGAACTAAATAAAGGTCGTTATTTTACTGGTAGAGCTCTTGATAATAGAATTGGCGGTTTTATGATTGCCGAAGTAGCTCGTCGTATTAGCGAAGAAAAATTCAAGGTTCCTTTCGGTTTATATGTTGTTAACGCTGTACAAGAAGAAGTGGGATTAAGAGGTGCTGAAATGATTACTCAACACATTAAACCTAATGTAGCTATTGTAACTGACGTTTGTCATGATTCTTCTGCACCAATGTACGATAAGAAAACTGAAGGAGATACGAAAGGCGGTAAAGGTCCTGTACTTACTCTTGCTCCTGCTGTACAAAATAACTTGTTGAAGATGCTAATTAATACCGCTAAAGAGAAAGAAATTCCTTTCCAAAGAGCTGCCTCTTCTAGAGTTACAGGTACAGATACAGATGCTTTTGCTTATTCTAACGGAGGTGTACCATCGGCATTAATTTCCCTGCCTTTGAAATATATGCACACTACGGTAGAAACTGCACATAAAGATGATATAGAAAATACCATCAAATTGATGCATGAGTTTGTGAAACAATTAGAAAATAATCACGATTTCAGATACATCAAATAGTATTTGATGAAAACGCAGGCAAGATCAATTTATGGTTTTGCCTGTTTTTTTATGTCTAATTTTCCTTCTAAACAATTCAAGTGATAATCTACCCCATCATTATCGAAATCTAAGGTGAAGGAGATTATTTCGGGATAAATATCTGTCGGAAACCATTCTGTTTTTTTCTCATTATCAATACAAATAAACAAGCCATATTCATCTCCTATCGCACAAAAACGATCCATATTCCCATCATAAATAGGCAAATTACATTTTGCTAATTCCTGATAAATACTGGAAATCTCTTTAGATGGAAGACCTATTTCTGAAACACAACTGATGTTATGAACATCAAATGATTTGGTGGCTTTTTGATTTAGATTTCTTCGACCTATAAACTCAACTATATTGTGATCTTTGTCTTTGAAATACATAGCTTCGGCATTCCAAGCAGAGAAATCAACCACTTCTTTTTCTTCATAAGGTATTAATCTCGCTCGCTCTTCTAGCCAATGCTTTGCCTCATCAATTTGATTAAACGGAATATTAAAGGCAAAATGATATGGTTTTGCTTCTAGTGATTTCTTGAAGGTTAGTCGACTACTTCCTATCTGAACACTAAATTTAAGTAATGTCTCTTCTAACAATTCAAATCCCAACACTTTGGAATAGAATAGCTTTTGAGCTTCAATAAAACGACAATCGAGAGTTAAATGTTGAATATTCATAATAGATAGAAAAGAAATAGTTGAACCTTCAATAGATTTAATATCTAAAATACATAAAAAAATGGATGCCTCAATTGTTTTGAAACATCCATTTTTATCAAATTCAAAATAAGAATTAGTTCATCTTTGGAATAGTAATTCCTTTTTCCTCACCGATGATTACATTAATCTTATTTAGTTTATTTTTCTTAAGCTTTGTTGATTTCAAGCCATCCTCAGAAACCAATTTTCCTTTTTTGGCTACAACATAATATGCTTTTTCTTTCAAACCTTTAGTGAATTTCACTCTTCCATTATGGTTTGTTTTTGTCTTTGCTTCTACGCCATTTTCCTCGTCCCACGCATCATCTTCAGTTTCATAAATAATTACCGTAGCACCTTCAACAACATTTCCTTTAGTATCCATTACTGTTACTTGTAGCACAGGATTGATGAAATATGTCGTCGATTCCGATGAAGATGGTAGATTAAAGCTAGAAGCTAAAATACCAATAAAAATTAGTACGATTAGTTTACTCAAATTAGTCATAAAAAGTTCTATTTGAAGTTGAATTTAAAAATCATGCCCTAAAGTTACATAATACTTTGGTTTTGATTGTCTAAATCCGTCTTCAATTCCCCAAGCAACGTCTAATTTTAAGTAATAACCTAATAATGTGGTTCTAGCACCTACACCATGCCCCATCAAGAAAGGATATCTAAAGTTCTTCACGGTAGCATCAAAAGCACCCGAAGATATCTCTTCAGTATTTAATGAGTTATCCTCTTCAAATGGGTTCACACCAGTCCAAGCAGAACCAATATCAAAGAATACGGTCAACTGTAAATCTCTAAGTAATTTTGATTTTACTGGTCTCTTCGTCAAGAACTTCATGACTGGCATTCTCAACTCCGCATTAAATAACATGTAATTCTCACCTTCCCACTTGTTCCAATTAAAACCTCTCATAGGCATATTGAATTGGGTGAAAAATAAATGAGTTAAATCGGCTTCTTCAATAGTTTGATTTTCTCTCGGCACTCCCCTAGGGTCGCTATCCATTGAACCAAAGGCCCAGTTATCCATACCTCCTAAACGATACGTCATTGGTGTTTTTCCGAAGAACGATCCTGCAGATGCTCTCAAAGCAAGGGTCATCGATCGAAGTACTTTTTGATAACGTCTGATATCGAAACTTAAATTTTGGAATGAAAAAGATATATCATTTAATCCCACATAGTTCTCGTATCTTATTTTTGCACGAGTACCAATCAACATGTTTTTCCCTCTCTCTAAGCTGTTATCAAATACATATTCTACGTTAAAACCTGTCCAAAAACGTTTGGTATCAGGAACTGTTAAACCAGGTTGAAGTGAGGTATCAGAATATCTTGTGAATGTTAGGAAAGGTTGGAATTCAATTCTACTACGAATACTTACTGGTAATGAAATTCCACCTTCATAGTACGATTTAGAATATTTCTGTGCTCTTTGCTCTATTTCTAAAGCATTTCTTTCAAAACGAAGGGAGAAGTCAACTCGACGTTTTAAGTAAAGATATTCTGCGAAGAAGTTACCATTGTTTAAAGAGAATGTTCCAAATAAACCTGCATTGATTTTATGGTTTTCCATTGCATCTGTCATCATTACTTCAAACTGAAGTCCTGAACCGTACAATGGGTCAAATCTCATGTTGGTATTGAATCCATCCACAGAAAATCTTGTTTCGTAATCTCTCGATTTTGTAAACATAGATTTCTTTTTGGTTGCTTCATTTTTCGCTTGTAATCTCGAATTATATTTTGCCCAAAACGCATCTCTTTTATTTTTACTGTAAGAGAAGAATTTGTAATTGTCTGTATTGGCTTCTTTTCCGTTATCAGAATAAGTGGGTTTATTTGGTAAGATGCCATCATTAGCTTCTTCTTCTTTCTCTTTTGTAGAAGTGATGAACGTGAAGTTATCAAAATCGATCTCTTCATCCATAGGATCTACAACCACTTTTGGTTTCTCTTCCTGAACAACTAATTCCTCTTCTTTTTCTTCCAAAGTAACCGTTTCCTGTTCTTGAGTTAAGGAATCCGTGTCCTCCCAAACTATTTGCTCACTTTGTGCACTATCTAACTCTTCGGTAGTTTCTTTTAAGAAATCCTCTTCTAATTTTGCTTGATAGATAGAATCTTGAATTCGTTTAAGTTCTTTCATTTTTTGCTGTTCTCTAAACAGCGCCATACGTTTTTCTTCTTCCTCCTTACGTTTACGTTGTAGTTCTTTCTTCTTTTTAATCTCTCTTAACTCCCTCAGATCCATAATCTGCTGTCTTCTTGTTTTAGGAGTGAACACATTTTTATTTGGGTTAATTCTACCCTCATACATATGTTCTTTCTCATCTTGATAAGCAATAAACGCTACTCTTTTACCTGAAGAAGAAAAATCTTTAATACTGTATTTAAAGTTGGATACCTGACGAGTTAATGAATCCGTCAATTCATATACAAAAAAGTTTGTAATACCTTTTCGATCACTAAGGAATAAAACTGTACTATCGTTCACCATTTGAGGTTTGAAGTCTTTTCCTAAATTATTGGTCAGACGTTGCAGCTCTGTTGGCTTACTTTTATCGTACTTATATAAATTAAACGTACTTGTGATGTCTTCTATATTTCCCTTTTTTGACTTAGTAGAATCATTGGTTCTGTTTGATGAGAAAATGATATCATTACTATTGTTCATATAAGAAGGTGATAAATCATCGAAATAATCTTTGGTGATTTGTCTTGTTCTTCTTCGGGCAACATTGTGTTCGTAAATATCAGTTTGACCTCTTCTCTCAGCACTCATCACAATTCGTTTTCCATCCGGAGAAACTGATACATCATTGATATGATCAAATTTAAACTCAATTTTACGCTTCAAGTATCTAAAAAATGTATTGAAACCACCTTTGGATAAATTATAAATCCACATATAGTTTTGTCCTTTCTTCTGTGAAAAAACAACTAATTCATCTTCTGATATCCAATCTACTAATGGCACATCATAATCAATTTGCTGATTTACGACTTTATAGCCACTTTTAAATACTGTAGTGTTTTTCTTCTTCTCTAAATCGTAAACATTGATCTTATATTTACCATTCTCATTTTCAGTATACGCTAACTTTGTCCCTTCTGGACTATAGTTTACTTTATTATAAATTCTTGATTTTCTATTTCGTTTTATTCTGTTTTTGGCATCGATGTCTTTATAGTTTTTATCCAATGTCTTGTGCTCTGCTAGATAAAACTCTTTCCAACCTGCTATAAATTCTTCATAGGATATCCCCAAAGTGTTTTGTATGGCGACTTTTTCATCCCGAATAATTTTCGTCAGGTTTAAAGTACTGGCCATATTACTTTTTCCATAGGTTTCCACCAAGTAATTCCAAATGGACTGACCTACAATACGGGCATCATCACCTTCTATGTATCTAATATTTGGGAATTTCTTTGGATGTCTAGAGAAAAAGTCTCTTACCATATCGTCCATTTCTCTTGACCAACCTCTAGCGATATAATCAGAAGCTCCTACAACAAACCAATTGGGTAAGTTCAGTAAGTAAGACGATTTAATCATATCTTTTAACGAACCACCGTACATCATTTCAAAAATAAATGCATCGGAAATAGCTCTTTTCACTTCCTCTTCAAAAATTTCTTTACTCCCACTAAAAGACACCTCTACCTCTGAACGAATAAAATTTGTTTGTCCAGTAGCAGCATATCCTTGTTGAAATAAACCAATATTACTTTGTCTTAAATCTTGAATGGAATTATAGACAAGCACCTTCGTTTTATAAAAAGGAGCATGACCAATCGTTTCGGTTAAATACTGATATTCTCTCTCAGCTATCTCACCTGCGATCTTGGCAATAGTGATTCCATAGCCATAATAATACAGCTCGAAATGTTCTGTTTCTATATAACTCCAATCAAAAACTTCGTATTGTACACGGTTTTTTCCAAACTTATCTAAGTGGAAAAAATGTTGTGCATTTACCATAGAAGTTATGAATAGAAATAATATTGGTAATGTTTTACTAAAATTTATTCGCATAGTAAATGTCCTCATTTGAGTAAGTCAGATTTTTTGAAGAAGTCTAAAAGCCTGCCAAAGAATGATGTAAAGGGTTAACTAGCAATTGTAATATTTCAAGTATAGACAAGAGTAAAATTTCAAGAGCTTAGCTTATTTCAAATTAATAAAAAAAATGAAAATGAACGTAAGAAATTGCTAAAAAGTTCAATGAAAATCAAAACATATAAATTTAAATGAATACTAAATCTCTAAACTTTACATAATATTTAAAATTTCTGTTTATTTTTGGCACGAAAACGAAAAATGTAGAGACAAACAAAATTAGAGTCTTAATTAGATTATGGCAGAAGTAATCAGAATGCCTAAGATGTCAGATACAATGACAGAAGGCGTGATCGCATCTTGGTTAGTAAAAGTAGGAGACGAGATTTCATCGGGCGATATCATCGCAGAAGTGGAAACAGATAAAGCCACTATGGAACTTGAAAACTACGAGGACGGCGTTTTATTATACATCGCTGTTGAAGAAAAACAGGCAGTCCCTGTTGACGGAGTTATCGCAATTGTTGGTGAAGAGGGAGAAGACTATCAATCTCTTCTAGACGGAAATACATCCGCTGCACCAGCTGAAAGTGCTCCAGCACCTGCTGCTGAAGAAGCACCTGCACCGGCTGCAGCTCCAGCTGCTGAAGCTATTGATGTATCAGGCATCAATGCAACAGTAGTGAAAATGCCGAAAATGTCAGATACAATGACTGACGGTACAATCTCTCAATGGTTAATGAAAGTTGGTGATGAAGTGAACGCGGGTGATATCCTTGCTGAAGTTCAAACTGACAAAGCAACAATGGAACTAGAGTCTTATGACGAAGGTAAACTATTGTACGTTGCTGTTGAGGACGGTGGTTCTGTTCCTGTTGATGGTGTTATCGCTATCATCGGTGAAGAAGGCGCAGACTACGAAACTTTATTAAAAGCTGAAGAGCAAAAGTCTGCAGCTCCTGCTGAGGCGGCTCCTGCTCCAGCTCCAAAAGCTGAAGCTCCAGCGGCTCAACCAGCTGCTGCCCCTGCTCAAGCACCTAAAGCAGCTCCTGCTACTGCTCCTGCAGTTGCTCAATCTAGAGAAGCTGCTCCTGCTCCAGAACACGACGGTAAAAGAGTTTTTGCTTCTCCATTGGCTAAGAAAATGGCTGAGGATAGAGGTTTTAACATCGCTATGATCCCAGGTTCAGGTGAGCACGGTAGAGTAATCAAAAGAGACGTTGAAGCGTACGTTCCTTCTCCAACTCCTGTTGCTGCCGCTGCTGCTCCAGCTGCTGCACTACCTGCAGGTGTTGAAAGTTTCGACGATCAACCGATGAATAGCATGCGTAAAGCAATTGCTAGAAATCTTACATCAAGTCAATTTGGTGCTCCTCACTTCTATTTAACAATGGATATCGACATGGACAAGGCTATGGCCGCAAGAAAGTCTATGAACGAGATTGCTGAGGCGAAGATTTCATTCAACGATATGGTAGTGAAAGCTGTTGCTACTTCATTAAAGATGCACCCATTGGTGAACTCTTTAGTCGAAGGTGATGTAATCAAAGTTGCTAATCATATCAACGTGGGTGTAGCTGTTGCTATTCCTGACGGTCTTGTTGTTCCTGTAATCAGAAACACAGACATGTTGTCTTTATCACAAATATCTTCTACTGTAAAAGATATGGCTGGTAAAGCAAAAGACAAAAAACTTGGTTTAGACGAAATGTCTGGTGCTACATTCACAATTTCAAACTTGGGTATGTTTGGCATCGAGCAATTCACTTCTATCATTAATGCTCCTGCATCTTGTATCTTAGCTGTAGGCGGTATCAAGCAAGTACCTGTTGTGAAAAACGGTCAGATCGTACCTGGTAACATCATGAAGATTACTCTTACATGTGACCACAGATCTGTAGATGGTGCTATTGGTGCAGCATTCTTGAAAACGCTGAAAGGATTAATGGAAGATCCAGTTAGAATCCTAATCTAATTTGACTTTGCCAAGCAATTAAGATAAAAATAGTCTAATCGCTATATATAGCCACTTCATTTATTTGAAGTGGCTTTTTTTTCTCTATCAGTTAAATAACACTTGATATTATTTCTGAATAAAGATTTTAATTCCACTCACCTTAAAAAGTTTCAGGTATAAAAAAACGCAACCTATTTTCATAAGTTGCGCCCTCTTAGATTTGGATCTTACGTTATTAAAGATCGTATATGTTTTAGTATTATTCGCATTTATATACACGAGTATTACATAAAAAATGTTGCCCTTTTTTATATAAAATTATAAAAAAATTCATTTTACCACGATCCATTAAAAATCTCATCTATGGCTCTTTCAATCAACGTATCTTTATTCTCTTGTGTATCAGAAGGTTGCTGAGTAACATAGATATCTGGGGGTACTCCCAGTTCATATTCTGTATTACCATCTACTGACCTAGTTTGAGTAACTGACATTCTATAATACCATCCATTTGGTAACTGACCACCTCTTGGTGCACCAAGTCCACCTCCTGTTGGTACTCCAATGATTTTTACTGGATGTAACTTTTTAACGGCTTGTAAAGCAGTCGCAAAATAAGAAGTAGCACTGTAGCAACCTCTATCCGTTAGTACAACGATTTTTCCTGGATAATGATAACCGCTTGGAGAAATATCTGCAGGAAGCCATTCATCAAAATCATTTGGTCCGGTACCTGATTTATTTCTACTATAATAAAGCGTTACATTACCTGCATCCGATGGAATAAATCTCTCGCATATCTGGAAAATATTCAATGGCGATCCTCCTCCGTTACTTCTTACATCAAAGATCATCCCCTCTGTTACATTTCGATATCTTGTAATTACATAGTCGATATCATAATTAGAAATCATAGATGAAAAACTGCTATATCTTACATAGAGGATTCCCTTGTTTTGTCCATTAACAGCTCTAACTAAAGGTACTTTATTTCCTGTAGAATCCAATTCATGAATCAAATCGTTGGTTAAAGGTCCAGTTTGGGCATAATAGCTACTTAGATAAGTATCTCGAACAATACGGACGTTATAATTAGAATCCGGAACAGCTAACTCAGGGTATCTTGACACATTAAAAGGAGAATACAAATTTACATGTCCATCTTTTAATGTGGCCATCATATCAAACATCATGATAAAGAATTCTTCCTGAGACATATTATCTGTAATCACCCCATCATAAACAGAATACACACTATCCCAATCAATATTTTTTAATTCGAAATAAGAATATTGCTCTTTCGTTTTCTGCCATAAATATTCAAAAGTTTGTCTATTTCCAGATGAAGGGTCTTTTTCAATAAACAAATTCTCACAACTACTGAAAAGAAGTGATGCAAGAATAACAGTCACTATATATACTTTATTTTTCATTTTCTACTTTCCAGTTAGGTTAAACATAAATGCGATTCCTAATCGATGAGAAGCACCTTTTGATGTTCCACTACTTCCCTCGTTTACGCCATAATATCTCCACACATAGTTAAAACGTAAAGCATTTTTGTTATGTAAGTGATAATAAAATTCCAACCTTGAACTCACTTGAACCAGGTCTCCGATAAAAGCAAAATTGTTTTTTCCTTCCCCAGAAATGAAATTAGCTCCTGTAGTAAAATTACTGATTGTATTATAGCTTGGTCGAATATATGTTCCCATAAGCGGTAAAGAGAAATTCCATAAAAAAGTAAAATCTCTATCTTTCTTTCTTAAAAACTTACCAGAAGATGGTAAGGATACATCCCAAGCAAATTGAGTTGCTAATCCAAAGCCACTTACGTATTCAAAATTTAAAGATGAATTAGTGTAGGAGAAATTACCTCGATAATTTCCTGTAAAATCTATGGCTGCACCCACTTTAAAGTGAACATTCTCCTTAGAACTAAATACTGGATTTACTTTCCAAAGAGCATGGGTATGTACAGGAACGTAATAAAAAATATTACCTCCAGCATCAGTCACCCCCGATAAATGAGTATAAAGAATACCAAAATCAAACCCTCCGTCAATTAGAAATTCAAATTTTTCAGAAGTCAGTAAATACCCTACAGACCCTCCTATTCCTCTTCCTTTATAAGTTAAAGGAGAAAAGGCTAAATCTTGGGATTTATTAGTAGGTGATAAGTTTATGCCTGCAATAAAGTAATGCTGCTTTTTAAGTGTAGGTGGGCTATCTTCCTGCCCTACTACAAATGTGGATATACCACAGAGTAACAGAAAGAAGCAACTCTTCAACAATCTATAAAAATTCATTGATTGGTAATAAGTTAGATTGAACGTGACAATTGAATGGAGTTTCAATAGCTTTAATTTATTTTTATAAGAAGGAAGAAAATTATGTATTAACTCCCCTCAGATTATTAAATTAACGAACCTTTTTGAATATTGAAAAAGAAATCTTTAATCTATTTTATTAACTTTATTAACTGCAAAGAAATCTAGCTCCTTTCATGATCAAAAACACAATTAATCTACTCTGGCTTTTACTTCTCTTTTCATTATCAACCAACGCTCAGTCAAAGCGTTACTGGAGTAATAGTTTTAATACTGATGCCAATTTGCTCTCTGGAGCCGTTGTTGGTGGAGGAAGTGGTATTGCAGCCATTTTTTACAACCCTGCTCAAATTGCTGATATCGATTATCAAAAATTTGCTATTTCTGCAAATATTTTCAGCCTATATATCTACAGGTACAACAATGCCTTAGGAGGTGGAGATGGTTACAACGATTGGAATTTCAAAGTTCAACCTCGTTTTGTCGCCTTCTTACTACGTCCTAAAAGATGGAAAAGCACTAGTATTGAATTAGCGAGTTTTACCAGAGATAAAGTATCTACAGAATTAAGGAGCAGAAATGCCCAAGAGTTGGATATTATTAAAAGTAGAACTGGTGATGAAATATATTTAGCAGATTACTATTACCGTATGAATTATGAAGATTATTGGTTAAGTATCGGTATCGCCAAAAAATTTGATGATAAATTCAGTATTGGTATTTCAGGTTACCACTCTTATGTGAGTTTTAAATATGATTATGAAATTGATACTCGGGCATTTTCTGCTGAACCCGTCACTTCTGATGATTCTTTTTACATTTCACAATACAAAAATGTTCAATCCCTATCCGGTTATTCATCCCGATTATTATTTAAGTTAGGTTTAAAATATCAATGGAGAGACTGGCAATTTGGAATGGCAGTACAAACTCCTTCTATCAACTATTTGGGTGAATCGAAAGTGTATAGAGAAGTTTCCATGCAAAATATCCATAATCAAAGTGGTGATTTATTACCCAATATGTTGGTTTCCGAATATCAAGAAGAATTACCAACAGCTCATAAAGATCCATTCAGCGTTGCTTTTGGAGCTACTTATAAACACAAAAACTCCTCTTTTTATTTTACAGGGGAATACTTTGGTAAAGTCAATAGATATAAGAAAATCGAAGATCAAGAACCTGGGCCATATGTTACCAACAACATTATCGGCATTAGAACAGATGATTGGCTAAACTACTATGCACAAAACAATGAGGTCACTAATATTGCCATAGGTTACCGTGTAAAATTGGAAGATAATATCGAAATCATGTCTGGTTTCCGAACAGATTTTGTTTACGATGATTATGATGGCGGTTTTGACAACCGTTATCCCTCAGAAATCACTTCTTTCTCTATAGACCAGTACCACGCTACTGTTGGTGGACAGTTTACCATTTTAAAAACAGATATTATTGCTGGTTTACAATATTCTTTCGCAATAGATAATAATCTAAAACAGGTGGCCAATTTTTCTGATCCTGTAGAAATAATTCCTGAACAGCGATTAGTTTTGCAAGGCGTTAGAAATAACAATATGGGAATCTACGAACACACTTTAAGTTTATTTCTAGGGTTTACTTATAACATAGGAAGACCGAATTAATGAAGTTTATAAAAAAATGCCTTCAGTTTTTTAAAAGAAATCCATCTGTAAATTATATAGATGATGAAATTGATGAACATAACATAGAAGATCAATTCCAATTATTGGAGAATGCCTACATACAACTTCATCAACAATCTCCTTTGGAAAATCTCACCACTCACTCACTATCTGATATACATGGTAATTATGCCGTTGAAGGACATAATCCTTGGGATAAGTCAAGTAAATACACAGGTGCATTAAGTATAGAAAAATTAGAGCAGAATTATTCATTTGATTGGGCAGTGGGCATTAGTAATTTGTATCAAAAGGGAGAAGGACAAATTATCTCCAATTTTTTAAAAGTAGATTTTGTTTATAAAGACAATGAACATACTTTCAAAGGCTTAGTGATCTATAAACAAATTGATGAAGAAAGCATGGAAGGTTTTTGGATAGAAGAAGGTATATTTGATGTAGGATTTGAACGCTTAACTTTAAAAAACAAAGGATTTCAATAATGAAAACCAAAGAGATTTATCAAAAACTTTTATCAGAAAAAGGAAAATCAAAGAATTTTGCCCAGTACAATAAACTGTCCGATTACCAGAAACAATGCCTTTATAATTCCAATTATTGGAGGCTTCAAACTGGTAATGAAGTAATTGCAGTTCCGGAGTCGGACGAAAATTATTGGCAAGAATTAGAGAAAAATTTTGAAAAATGTTTGGAAGAGGATTAAATTGAGAAAACTTTCTATCACTTTTTCAATTAACAAATTAGACCATGAGTATCGAACCAAACGACTTGATTAACAAAAACTTCAAGAAGAAAATTTTTGGAGGTTACGACGCAAAAGATGTTACACGATTGTTACATACTGTTGCAAAAGAAATTGAATTATTACGAGAACAAAACGACAACCTTCTTGAAGAACTTCTTGAAAACAAAAAGAGATTAGATCAATTTGAGCGTTTAGAGGAGAAAATGATTGACAGCATCAACTCTGCCGAACACGCTAAAAAAATTGCACTTAGAGAAGTTGAAAAACAAGCAGACACCATTATTGCAACTGCAAAGCAACGTGCCGAATTCATTTTAAAAGAAGCCGAAGAACGTGCTGACAATGCAATGCAGGAAGCAAAAAAACGCTATAGCAATGACATGGATAAACTGCGTAAGGACACCAAAATGATGAAACGTGATTATCAAGCAATTGATAATTATTCGGACAAATTACTTAATGCGTTAAGTGAAATGGCAGAAAAAACTTTATCTGAGGCAAGAAGATTACAGGCAATAAAAGATATGGCACACGCCGATCAGGCTTCTGTGAAAATTCAAAAAGAAAAAACGAAGGAACTAAACGAGAAGGTCTCATTAGATCCGTCTACTGAAACGAGTTTCTTTGAAGATCTAAACCTTGTTGAAAGTAAATAATGAAGAATAGTATTTCTTTAGAAGGACTAGAGTTCTTTGCTTATCACGGCTTTTTCGAAGAAGAAAGAAAAATTGGAAATAAGTATGGTGTAGATATTACTGTAGACACTAATTTTTCTAAAGCTGCAGAAGAAGATAATCTCGATAATACCATTAACTATATGGAACTATTCGAGATTATCAAAAAGCATATGGATATATCTACCAAGCTGCTTGAAACTATTGGGCAGAATATAGTAAATGATGTCTATGATAAATGGACTAATAATGTTTTGAACGTGAAAGTAGTCATCAAGAAATTTAATCCTCCTATTGGGACGATTTGCTCTTTTTCAAGCATTACTATTGAACAGTAGCCGTCACTTTAATATTTTCCAGTAATTCCATAAAGTACTGCATAGATGGCAATACTTCCATGTTATCTATCATTTTATAATCGTTACCTACAATCTGTCTACCTGTAAGTAAAATTTTAGATTGAGGAAAGGTGTTTCCTAACTTATCTATATAATCTTGCATATTCCCTATTTGAGATAAAGATGTAGAAATCGTAAGCAGGTATTCCGGTTTAAAACAATTGTACACATCAATCAGCTCATTAAAAGGTAGAGATTGACCTAAATAGATCACTCGATAACCTCTAGCACGTATCATGTAAGCGGCAAATAATAATGATATCTCATGCAACTCTCCTTCAGGTAAAAATAACATAAAGGACGGTTGTTCTGGTACATTATCCAAAATCTGTGCATCCGTAGCAACAATAATCTTTTGTCTAACAAGGTTAGATATAAAATGCTCTTGAGCAGGCGATACAGAACCTGTTAACCATAAAATACCAATTCGGCTCATAAAAGGCATCACAATATGTATCATTGTGTCTTCGAAACCTTTCTTAAGAATATTAGAAGCTATTATCTTTTCAAAATGTGCTTCGTTATATTCCAACATAGCCATGGTTAGTGCTGAAATCTGATCGAAGTTGTTTTCGTTTGTTTCAACTACTTTCAAAACTTCATCATGAATATCGTCTTGGCTTAATTTTGCAATCTTTGATATCTTGAAACCGTTATTGTTAAGTAAAGATACATTGAGCATCAATTTTAAATCGGCATCGTTATAGTATCTTATATTCGTTTCAGAACGTTTAGGGGTTATTATTTTGTATCTTTGTTCCCAAATACGGATTGTGTGAGCTTTTACACCGGTTAAATGTTCTAAATCTTTAATTGAATAGTTACTCATATAATCTGTTTTCCTAAATTTTACAACCTCTTAACATTTTGAATCAAAAAATTGTTTTACTTCTCTCAAAATATTCAAGAAAATTTTAAAGGTTTTAAGGTATTCGGTAATGGTCAAAAATTATTAATTTGTTTCCATGGCTATGGACAAACAAATGATGTTTACAACCCAATTTCTTCATACACTAACGAATATACAATTTTATCTATTAGTTTACCTTATCATTCTTCTAACGATGTGTTTGATAGAAGTTTAAGTACCAATTATCCTTTAACCGTTTATCACTTTATTATCCATTATGCTAGAGTACACAAATTTAAATCGTGGCAATTATGTGGATTCTCTATTGGGGCTCGATTAGCTTTATTCTGTTATAAACAGAATCCAAAAAAATGTGATAAATTATTTTTAATCGCTCCTGATGGCGTGGGTAGAAACTACTTTTTCCCTGCCCTTACCAATAAAATGATTAACCCTATATTTAAATTTGTCATGTCAAAAAACAAATTTTTAAGAAGGGTAATTTCCAGCATTAAATCAATTCACCTTATTTCCCCTGGTCTTGCACAGTTTGCGTTGAACAGTGTAGACTCAAAAGAAAAGTCAAAAAGAATTGCTCGTACTTGGATTTCATTAAGAAAAGCACGTTTCTCTGACAAGAAATTGAAGAAAATACTCCATAAATATCACACTCCTTTTTATTTGGTAAGTGGTGTTTCAGATAAAATCATCTCAGAATCTCGATTAAGAAGATTTACTGATTTGATGGAAGAAAAACACCACATACGTTTAAAAGGAAATCATTTTACAGTTTTAAACACGTTTTTTCAGTGGTTCGTAAAACAACCTCCCTCTATATAAAGAGTATTTGATATTTATACCTTGCATTTCAGCATATAAAAAAGAGGTTGCATTTTAGAATAATGCAACCTCTTTTTTATATCAAATTGATTTATGCTTTTGTTGAAGTTACTAAACCTTTACGCTCTAATAATTTCATCATATATTTTTCTTGATCCCCATTGAAAATAGAGAATGGCAAGTATAGAGGCATACCTAATTTAGAAGCGAAAAACTTCTGAATTTTGTTTGCTTCGATATTATCATTTCCTAAAACAATAACGAAAGCATCCTTTTTTACCTGAACTGATTTTACCATTTCCCATTTAATTGGCATACCTTCTTTCGCATTCTTTTTCATCATGATAAAACGAGAATCAATTTCATACGATAGACGCTCAAAGAATACCTTTGATTGTTCCATTTGAGTTGCTCCCATAAACTGAGCCCACCAGAACAATACATATAAAACAGAAAGGATAACACCTGTTCCGATCCACCAACCCATAGAATCTGGCCAGATCAAAGAAGGAACAATAATAATAGCAGCTGGCAAGAACCAGAACCACCATAATTCTTTCATTACACCCATTAAACCAAGTTTAACATAAGTACTTGAGTCTAACTGATATTTTTTTGTTTTGATTGTCATTTTGTTTGTTAATTATTTTACTGCTTTTAAGCTGATATCTTTACTTAAACTTGAATGTGTTAATGCACCTAGTGATATAAAATCAACACCTGTACGAGCAACGTTGGCTACATTATCTTCTGTAATACCACCAGAAGCTTCCGTTTTACATTGACCATTAACCAATAGAACGGCTGTTCTCATGGTTTCGAAGTCCATGTTGTCCAACATAATCACGTCTACTTTTGCCTCTAAAGCATCTTTCACTTCGTCTAAATTTCTAGTCTCTACTTCGATTTTAAGATCTTTATTTTTAGATGCTAGGTAAGCTTTAGTGTCTGCTACTGCTTGTTGAATACTACCGGCATAATCAATATGATTATCTTTAAGCATAACCATATCATATAGTCCAAATCGATGGTTTCTTCCACCACCTAAATGTACTGCCCATTTTTCTAGAATTCGGAAATTAGGAGTAGTCTTTCTTGTATCTAAAATTTGAGTATGCGTTCCTTCCACTAACTTCACTACTCGGTTAGTGTGTGTAGCAATACCACTCATACGTTGAATACAATTTAAAGCTAAACGCTCAGCTATTAAAATAGACTGTGCCTTACCATTAATTTCCATTATTATATCTCCATGTGTTAAGAAGTCTCCTTCTTCCACTAGTGCTTTTACCTCTAAAGATGAGTCTACAGTTTTAAAGATTCTTTCAGCAATTTCAACTCCTGCTACAATCCCTTTATCTTTAAAAATCATCTTTGCCGATTCTACTGCATCTTCAGGAACTGAAGAAAGTGTAGAATGATCTCCGTCGCCAATATCTTCATTCAAGGCGCTTTGTATGAATGAAGTAATTGCTTGTTCAGTTAAATATTTTGGTTTCACGGACACAAAAGTAATGAAATGAATTTAATAGTTCAGATCTTCTTTAGAAATGATCTAGCAAAATTTCAAAAAATTATCAATTTAAACTATCTATACCCCTTATAAAAAGAAAAAGCCATGCATTGCATCGCTTTGAAAGTAAAAAGGGTCGGTTGGAATTCTTCCATTTATAACAAGATTAGGTTTCCCAGCAAAATGTCGACCTTCCACTGTTAACATTCCGAAGAATGACTTTACCGAAGTAAAGTTGAGGCCTGCTCTTCAATAACCGGTACACCTTATATGAGTTCACGTTGAAAAATCCAATATGTGACCGACCCATTACAAAGATCATAAAATTGCTATTTAATACCAATCTTTTTGGGAACAAAATCCTTAATATAACTTACAATCTGATGCTTAAACTTACATAATTATAGGCATCATAATTCGGAATGTTGTTCCTTCCCCTAACACTGAGTCTAAAACGAATATTTTTCCTCCGTGATATTCTTCAACAATTCTTTTTACCAAAGTTAAACCTAGGCCCCATCCACGCTTCTTGGTGGTGTAACCAGGTACAAACACTTTTGATAATTTATTCTTTGGAATTCCCTTTCCTGTATCTCTAATATCAATTATCGCTGTGTTCTTATGTTGTGTCAGATGCATCTTGATATCAATTTCTCCAACACCATTCATCGCATCCACTGCATTTCTACAAAGATTTTCAATTACCCATTCAAACAAAGGTCGACTGATATTGATCTGCACCTGACTATCGATATTATATTCTACTCCCAATTTTACTTTAGAAGAAATTCGTTTGGACATATAATCCACCGCATTTCTAACACTTGGTTCCAAGTTTTTAGGCTTCAAAACAGGTTCAGATCCAATATTTGAGAACCTAGCGGTAATCATCTCCAATCGATTGACGTCTTTTTGGAGCTCTTCTATAATGCTTTGATCAAAATCTTCATCAGTTTTAAAATACTCTATCCAAGCCACTAAAGAAGAAATAGGTGTACCTAATTGGTGTGCTGTCTCCTTAGCCAATCCTGCCCAAACCTGATTTTGTTCTGCTCTTCTGGAAGTAGAAAATACTAAATATGCAGCCAATGCTAAAATACCGAATAGGGAAATTTGTAAAAGAGGTGCGAATCTCAAGTTTTTAATCAAATGAGAATCGGCATAATAGATATACTGAACTTCTCCATTATTAAAGTCTATTTTTATTGGGGCATAGGTCTGCTCCATTTCCTTAATTTTTTCAGAAAGGAAATTCAATTTTTCTTTATTCGTCAGTTCCGATGGAATCTCAAGGTTTTTAGAACTTATAGGGTACTGATTTTCGTCTGCAAGAATTACAGGAATCAAATCATTCCCTTTTATTACCTCCATTAAAAGAAAAGTAACATCAGCATTATCCTGTCCATTCATCGTGGCTAGCTTTGATTGAACTTTCGCAAAGAAATCTATTTGATCATATTCTCTTTGTCTTAATTCACTCACCAGCAATTCGGTATAAATAATTGATATCACCCCAATAATAAGACCTGTGAATACTACTAGGATTTTTAATGTGGATCGGTTAGTATATATTTTTGCTTTCAAATCGTTTTATTCAATTATCACAGATTGTATCACCTGTGTTTCTTTGGAATAATACTCAAGATATTTATTTCCTTTTAAATTTTTCTCTTTTGTGTAAAGATCTATTGCATCTACAACATTAGAAGGGTTGGGCGTAAATAATTCTCCTAAATTAATTACTGAATACACCTCTTTAAATGCTTTTTGTTCATAAGTTGAAAATAAGGAATCTTGAACAGAATGATTGCCTATCACACCAACTATTACTTTTGCTTTTTTGATTTCATTAGGGTGCGTAAAAAATAATACAGCAAGATTTCCTTCTAAAGTACCATTTGATTTTTGATTAGAAATAGAATCATACAAATGCATAAAAGCTTTTTTACTGATATCACCTTCATATTCGTATCCTTTTATCACAAACGAATCGTGTGCTCTTTCATTTATTTCAATATCAACAAAAACACCCGATAAGATTGCTATAATACCTAAAGAAATGAATCCTAAAAGAATAAATATCCACTTATTTTTACCCATAATAAAAAATTAATTTAACCTCAAAAACATGTTGATGTGCTTACATAGTTCAAAAATGAAGATTTAAAATCAATTAAAAAATTACATCAACTTAAAAAAATCATGTACTACCCCTTATTTTTCTTGGGAATAATGGCTACAGTCATTCTGGAAATGCAAATTAGGTTATCGGCCTCATCAATAATTTTTGTTTCCCAAACATGTGTATTCTTTCCTAAATGAATAGCCCTTGCTTCTCCATAGACCACTCCTTCTTTTGCACTTTTAATATGATTGGCGTTAATTTCTTGTCCAACTGCTACTTGATTTTCTGCATCAATGTGTAACATTGCCCCAACACTACACAGTGTTTCTGCCAAAACAACTGAGGCACCACCATGTAATAATCCAAAAGGCTGTTTAGTTCTATCATCCACCGGCATAACGCCTTTGATAAATCCTTCAGATGCTTCCAAAAATTCAATTCCAACATGGCCTACCATATTGTTTCTAAGTTTATTAAGAGATTTTATTGTAACTTTGTTGTTAAACATACATGCTCTATTTAATTTTTTATACTAAAACGTCTGTTTTTACGTAAAATAGTAGTGTAGTTACTATTAACTACAATTTTACAATTGTTTCACCTTTAAATCATTAACCAGATGATTTTATATTTAACGAACCAAAAAAATTATGACTACGAAACACATATATATTATCAGGCATGGAGAAACTGATTTTAATAAAAAAGGTTATGTCCAAGGAAACAGTGTCGATTCTAATTTAAATGAAACAGGAATCGAACAGTCAATTGCTTTCTTTAACAAGTACAAAAATATCGCCTTTGATAAAATTTATACTTCTTCATTAAAAAGAACTCTGCAAAGTGTTCAGCCATTTATAAATTTAAATATTCCTTTCGAACAATTATCTGGATTAAACGAAATTAGTTGGGGAGAAAAAGAAGGAAGACCTTTGACTCCTCAAGACGATTTAAACCACGAAAAATTATTAAGCGAATGGAACAGCGGCAATTATAATTATAAATTAGAAGGTGCCGAATCGCCTCACGAGGTTTCTCAAAGACAACGTTTGGCAATGCATTATATCCTATCCAATCAAGATGAAAATAATATTTTAATCTGTACTCACGGTAGAGCTATGAAAATATTGGTTTCAACATTAATGGAAGAACCATTAATGGATATGGATCAATACGAGCATTCAAATTTGGCTTTATATCACTTGGCTTATTCGAATAAAAAATTTAGAATTATTCAAGCCAACGATATCCGTCATTTATCACATATTACTGTAAATGAAAATGCTAAAAAGACGTATTAATTTAGAATTTCATCAATTAGCAGGGGCAGTTCAGACATTTTACTAATTACATGTTTAACACCCATAGAATATAAAATTTGATCATGCCCCTCCAGAATGTGAGATGCTCCTGTAAAACCAATTACATACATACCTGCGTCCACAGCTGCCTTTGCCCCACTCTTACTATCTTCAATCACTATAACTTTACTTGGATCTACTCCTATCTGTTTAGCTGCATGCAGGTAAATATCGGGAGACGGTTTTGGGTGCTCAACATCTTCAACCCCAGAAAATACTCTGTCTTCGAATTGATCTCGCAACTGACAAAAATCGACAGAATGATTGATTTGTTCTTTATAACCATTGGATATAATGGCTTTTGGTAATTGGATGGCATTAAAAGCCTCTTTTACTCCGTCAATCGCTTTTTCGTATTTGGAAGCAGAGGCCATATACAAATCGGTAATTTCTTGTACGAAATTTTCTTTTAATGGTAATTGATGTTTTTGGGATAACTCCGTCATAATACCTGAAAAAGTTTTACCTGAACACGTTTTTAAATACGTTTCCAAATCAATTTCTACCCCAAACTCTTTGATATACTTAACCATTACTTTTGCAGCAATAATTTCGCTATCTATAATCACTCCATCACAATCGGAGAAGATATAATCAAATTTCATTTTTTATTTATTGAATTTAAAAAGCATCACATATAGAAAAGCCAAAAAGCAAGCACCTGCTGATGCTAAAAATGCCCATCCTATTTGTGCTACATTATTATTATAAATTTCTGCAGATAAGAATGCTCCAACACCTATACCAATTTCCAAAGCTATATACATTGTAGCTATTGCTCTCCCTCGATGTTCAGGAGACGATCTATCTATTGTCCATGCATACACTGATGGCGAATTTGTACCAATTCCAATACCTAATAAAATAGCTGCGGCAAATAATTCGAAAGCATTTGAAGCAAAACCAATTCCTATAAGTGCCACTGTTAAAATCATAGTAGAATACTTTAATACGGTGACCCTACTGTATTTATCAGATAATTTACCCGCTGATATTCTAACTAACATAGAAGCTCCTGTGAAATATAGAAAAAATGCTCCTTTATTTTCTATCTGTAAGTGCTTACTTAGATCAGGTATCAATGTTAGAATAACTCCATAGGCTGTAGTGCAGAGAATCATGACTACAGAAGGAGGAATTGCCGACTTATCTATAATTTCATCTTTTTTAATAATAAAGTGTTCTACTTTTACTTTCTCCGGCTGAGGTAAAGTTTCTTTAAGACGCATCAAAATTAAAATGGATAAAAGAGATACAGCAGAAGAGATGTAAAACATGGTATCGAGCCCTAGATGTAATGCGATAAGTGAACCAAAGTAAGGTCCTATCCCAATTCCAGTACTAGAGAAAAAACCCAATACACCCAATGCTTCTCCTCTTCTATCAACAGGTACAATGTCTGCTAGAAAAGCAGAGGTTCCTGTTGGTTTAAACCCTGTAGAAAAACCATGTAAAAAGCGAATCACTAAAAAGCCAAATGCAGTCCCAACAATTGGATAGAACAATGTACATACACAACTTACTATAACTCCTACAAACATGACGGGTACTCTCCCCACTCGATCCGTTAGTTTCCCTGAAAAAGGTCTCGAAATACCTGCTGTTATTGTAAAAAGAGCGATAATCAACCCTTTATATTCTTCCCCTCCTAGAGAAGTTAAATAATCAGGTAATTCTGGGATGATCATATTAAAACTGGTAAAGAACAATAATGAACTTGTACACAGTAACCAGAAATTTAAGGTATATACTTTGGAAGGTGTTTGAATTGTCATGTAATCACTGAGATAATTGATGTACTCAGATAAAAAATAAACGCATGTTCTGAGTGTGGCTCAAAACATGCGCTCAAAGGTAATTATATGTATTTGATTAACCTAAAGCTTTATTTAAGATCCCTGCCAATCGAACACCAGCTTCCATAATTCGACGCTCTACAACATGGTAATTATCATAAATATAACGGTAGCCTAATTTTCCCTCTCCTACTTCTTGATAGAATTTTGTACACAATTCATGTGATTCAAACATCATATCTTTAGGAGTAGCAGATTGTAATTTAGCAACTTCTTCTTTTGTGGCAGTATCACAGAATTTTGCTAACTCAGTGTAACTTAAACCCTTAGATCCAATCATATCAGAATCCCATACTCTATGGATATTTGAAGGCTTACCAAACCAAGTCACTTTCACTTTATTTCCCCCTAAATCACTTTTATGCCCAACATGGAAAGGCTGGTGAAGATCACCTATTAAGTGCGTTAAAATCTTAATGGCACGAGCTTTTTGTGTTTTAGTAGAGTTTTCATCTTCTAACACCTTAGTCATGTCATCAATTCCCTTTAGAATATCACCTTTTGGATTTCTTTCTACATCCTCAAATTTCTGACCTTTATCGATATTAAAGTAATGCCATGGCGACATAAATGCATATTTCTTATCCGATTTGATATCGTCCATCCAAGTACTTACAATAGGTAAATAAGCAGAATCGCCTAAAATTTCTTCAATGGCCTTTTTTGCCTTCTTATTTAAATGATGTTCTGCTACTTCTGCCACAGCTCTATGTCCAGTTTGACCCCATGCAAACAATTCATTAGGCAACAAGTACACTGATAATACGGCAGTTACAACAATAAATGATTTAATACAACGCTTCATCTTTACGATTGGTTAAATTTTTGTTATTTAATGTATTGCAAGATAGAATGTAGTTTAGGGGCTTCAAAGTAAAACCCCCAACTATTCAATTAATCTTTGTAAAATTGACATTCTGATGCTTTAGATTGTCTTAGTATTGAACAATTATCTCAATCAATTTTTTTTATTAATTATGAAAAAATTTTTAGCTATTATCTGCGGTTTACTTTTAATTGGTGCCGCTGCAAATGCTCAATCAGGTCTATTTAGCTTGGGTGTGAAAGGTGGTATGGGTCTTTCAGACTACAAACTAGGTGATAACTTAGGTAATACTCTATCTACAGACCAGAAAGCATCTTGGCACGTAGGTGCAATGTTTAGAACAAACATTCCTGTTTTGCCAATTTATGTTCAAGCTGAAGCACTTTACTCTCAAGTTGGAGGTACTGTAAACTTTAATGATCCTTTAAATCCACAAGGTAGTTTTTCTAACGATATCACTGTTAATCGTTTAGATATTCCTCTTTTAGTTGGTTTGAAATTCGGTCTTTTAGGCATTAATGGTCGTGTTTATGGTGGTGGTGTTGCTCAAACAACATTATCTGATAACTTCAGTGATATTAGCAACGACATCAAAGTAGAAAACTTTGTATGGGGTTACCAAGCAGGTGTTGGTGTTGACATCAAGAAGTTGACTATCGATGTTAAATACGAAGGTGGTTCAGATTTAATTACTGAGCAAACTGGTGCTCCTTCTATTAAGTCATCTCAATGGTTATTGAGTTTAGGTTGGTTCTTCGGAAGCAACGACTAATCACGTAATTTATTCACCAGTTATGGTGTTTATATCATAAAAAAATAGCTACTCATTAAATGAGTAGCTATTTTTTTGTCTCTTATATTTTAATTCAACTTAGTTCAATCTAGGAGACTTCGGACAGTTGACATTAATGATATTGTAACTCCAAGTAAAACCTAAGAAGTAATAATTATCTCTCCAAGTTGGAAAGGTCAAACGTTCGTTGATAGGTACATTTGGATCTTCATCTCTATAAATAGTATCTGTTGTATCCGACCATAATGGTTTAGTAATACTTAACTCCATTCCAAAATCCCAATGAGTAGATATCCTCTTCTTAAACCCTACACCAAAAGGAAGTGTTACTGCCCACGGCAAGCTTGGAGGGTTTGTTGTGGTCGTTTGAATAATTGGAAAGACACCTGCCCCTAACTCCATAAAAAAGTAAGGCGTAAAGCTATCTCGTTTATTCTTTTTCTGTCTAAACCCTAAGAAGTTATATTCAAACCCTGTTGCAGCATTAATCATTACATTTTCAAAACTTGCTTGTCTTGTCTTATGTAACTGTTTATCCCATCGACTATCGCTTCCGGTATTCCATGCTACATGTAGATCTGTTCTCCAGTGAAAGAAGTTGTTTATTTTATATTTAGCGAAACCTTTAACTCCTACTCTATAATCTAAAGGATGAGGTAAAGGAGATACATCACCTGCGTATGCTGCTAAACCTACGCCTCCACCAACAATCCAATCTTGTGCTAAAGAATAAGTAGTAGCGGATATAAAAAGAAGTAGGGTTAGTATCGTATTTTTCAAAAAAGTAATCTTCATGTATTTTCTATTTCAAGTTTAAAAATACAAAAAAAGTCCGCAAGTTTTAACCAGCGGACTTTTTTATTCATATCGCAAATGTTAACGGAACTTAGGCATTTTAATCGTACCACCCATGATGTAGGCTAGATTAAATCCAATAGTCATGTAAACATCATTAAATTCTTTAAATGTACTTCCGTTGATACTGTTATCGATACCGTCAATCTTATCAGAACCTGTAAAGTTTAATGTTCCTTCTAAGCCAATATCCAAGTGAGTTGATAATTTATAACGTACACCTAATGATAGTGGGACATTATAAGTAAAAACATCACCTTGCTTCATCTCGTCAGTGATTTTCACACCGACATAATCAGCTGAAGCATCTTGACTAACTGTGTAGTTTGAATAAATTGCTCCAAGACCTAAGGCTACATATGGAATTGGAACTTTTGGACGTCTGTAGTATACCCCAGCATTTGGAAATAAATCAATGACACCTTGCAAGTTTAAATTAAATCCCCAAGTATTAAAAGATAGCCCTCTATCCGGATTCAATCCTGCATCCTTATCACTACCTGCAAAAAACATATTACTCAAAGATAATCTTGCAGAAATTCTAGGAGCATACCTTTTTTGGATAAAACCACCCCATTGAGCACGTGTACTACCCCAATCAATACTACCTTTGGAGTTCACAGGTGCTAAATCACCCATGTAGTTAGTAGAGGTTAAAGTACCACCATAACTCCAATATCTTTTCTTGGCTGTAAATCGTGCCCTGCCTTTCAATCCTTGAGCTGAAACTTCAGAATAAGCAAATGAAAAGAACAACAACAATAAAACAGCTTTAAAACAGTTTTTAAATCCCATTAAAACCGAAAGTTTATATTTCGTTCCTCCTAAGAGAGAAGAGTAAATTTCAAAATAGTCTAAAAAGTGGGTAAACCACCATTAGGATAACATACATCTTTTATGCCAAATTGCACACAATAAGAATGATTACCGTAAAAAAATAGATAGTAATAGTTCACTTATTGAAAGTAATTAGCTTAGCAAATATATGATAATACTCTATTTATTAACAATAAAAAATAGTTTTTATTGTGTAAAAACTAAGTTATACGAAAAATATTTCTGTTCTTCTCAACTTAAGACCTTTTTCATTGCTTCAATAAAAGTGGTGGTCTGATAATTAAACCCTTGTTTAGCTTTATCAATAATAAAACCCGTTTTTAAAGGTCTTTTTCCATGTTCTTTAAAGGTTGAAGCATTCACTGCCGTCATTAACTTTTTATCCAGCTTATATTCATCAGCCATTATCTCTACCATTTTGTAGGGGGTAAATACCTCTGCACCAGACAAATGATAAACACCTTCTGACCTTGTCTTAAAACACTGAATTACTCCTTGTGCTAAATCATCTACAAAAGTGGGGGTTCTTATTTGGTCATTGACCACTTTAATTTCCATACCTTCAGATAACATTTTCCTTCCCCAAAGCATAATGTTAGATCGACTCATATCTTTTACCTGACCATACACTAAACACGTTCTTATGATAGATATTTTTAATTGATCAGTTTTATCAAATAACAAGTTCTCGGCTCTAAGTTTAGTTTGTCCATAAAAATTTGGAGGATTTCTTTCATCCTCTTCTTTGTACATACCTTGATCACCACTAAACACAAAATCTGTTGATATGAATAAGAAGTGCTGTACATTATTCTGAATTGCAGCATCAGATAAAATATCTGTAGCTTCTGTATTGACTTTAACAGCTAAATCAGGATAATCTTCACAATCTTCTACCCTAGACATGGCTGCAGAATGTATAATTACATCGGGCTTAACATCAGCAATTAATTGATGTATTTCATCTCCATTCGTTAGATCCACATCATGATAAGTATAGCCATTTTCTAAAAATCTGTCCTCTCCCCTACCTGTAGCGTAAATATTAACACTTTCGTCATTTTTGAGTAATTTCAATAAGGATTGACCAAGTAAACCATTTGATCCTGTGATAAGTACCTTATTTTTCATATATTGTGTAATTCTGTAAATGAGTATGTTTTGACTACACAAGCTAGTAAAACAATTCCTCTTTATAGTAGTGTGATTAGAAAATTAACTTTGCGATTAATAAATTTGCATTATCAAATCTTATTTCAATGATTACGTTAGCAACTCAACACGATACCGACGTTCAAGTTTTAGAAGAAACTGAAATCGATTCCGAACTCAATCGCGAGCTTATAGTCTTTAACGATGATGTAAATACATTTGAACACGTTATTGACGCACTGATTCAAGTATGTAAACATACCACACATCAGGCAGAACAGTGTACTTGGATTATCCATTACAACGGAAAATGTGCTGTTAAAAACGGTACTTTCGAAGAATTGGCTCCAATGAGAAAATCAATGGTGGATAGAGGTATTTCTGCCGAAATATTATAAAAATACTGTGTTAAACCTACCTTCAAAATCACTAGAGGATGCTGTTGAACATCTAAGCAGTTTACCTGGAATTGGTCAGAAAACAGCACTCCGATTGGCTTTATATATTTTAAAAGAAGATGAATTGTATGCTAAAGATTTGGCTACTTCTATTGCTTCTTTAAAGTTAAATGTAAAGTTCTGTCAGAAATGTCACAATATATCCGACGATGATCTTTGCAACATTTGTTCATCTACTTCCAGAGATGAATCTGTTATTTGTGTTGTAGAAAACATGTCTGATGTTTTGGCTATAGAATCTACCGGTGCTTTTAAAGGTTTATATCATGTACTTAATGGTGTAATTTCTCCATTACAAGGGATTACTCCTAACGATTTAACTATAGAACATCTAATTGATAGAGTACATGAAGAAAATATAAAAGAGGTGATTTTCGCCCTAAATGCAAGTTTAGATGGAGATACCACCGCATTTTTTATCAGACAACAATTGGAAACAATGTCTGAATTAAAAATGACAAATATAGCTAGAGGTATTCCTGTAGGTGGTGCGTTAGAATACGCCGATGAACTTACTTTAGGAAGATCAATTGCTGAAAGAACAGACTTAAACGATTAAGTTTTTCTTAAATAAAAAAAGGATCAGATAAAACTCTGATCCTTTTTTTATGGTCTAGAAAGCATATTGAATACCTCTATATTATATTTTTCTTAAAGCCTTTTCTGCCTCTTTTCTGTTCTTCTTAATCACTCGAGCACAAATATGAATACTTAATTCATAAAGCATATAAATCGGTCCGGCAATCATTACCTGAGTCACTGGATCTGGAGGAGTGATAATTGCAGAAATAATCAAAATAACAACAATTGCATGTCTTCTATATTGCTTCATTCCTTCTGGTGTAATCAAATCGGATTTTGATAATACATAGACCACCATTGGTAATTGAAACATCACCCCACCTGATAATACAATCATGGCTATTGTTGAGATATAAGAAGTAACGTCAAATTCATTCAAAATACTTTCGTCTATTTGATAATTAGACAAGAAGTTCACTGCCAAAGGC